>DATBAA010000471.1:0-3399 GCA_036271755.1 Myxococcales bacterium
GGCGCAGTACGGGTTGGGCCCGGCGCGGTTGGACATCATTCCCGCTGCCGCCGCCGCGGTGCGCTTCGACGCTTTGTTGGGCACGCACCTCTTCGCGCAGATGTACGGCCGCGGCGTCGATGTCTATGGCGCCTATCCGTCGCTGCACGTCGCCTATCCATTGATCGTCTTCGTGATGACCTTGCGCGAGAAGAGCGTGCGCTGGGCGCGGGTGCCGGCGTTCGCGTTCTTCCTCTTGATGTGCCTGAGCGCGGTCTATCTGCAGCATCACTATCTGACCGACGCCTTCCTCGGGGTCGCCTATGCCGGGGCGACTCTCTGGCTTGCGGCTCAGTGGAGCGCCTTGCGCGCGTCGCCGGCCCAGTCCGCCGCGTCCGGGTCGCTGGCCATCTCGGCGAGGCGCAGCGCTTCGGCGTAGGCGGCGCGAAAATCCTGGCCGTTCTTGCGCAAGGCTTCACCTAGCGCGAGCTGGTTGGGCGCATAGGCAGGCGCTGTCTTCACGGCGGCTTGCGCTTCGGTCAGGGCGGCCTCCGGATCGCCCGGGCCCAGCGGCCACCCCGGAGCGCGCAAGAGCAGGATCGCCAGCAGCCGCGCGGGGCCGCCGTTGTCCAGCGCGGGCTCGCTCTGCTGGGCGCGCTTCAAGAGCTCGACCATGTGCGGGAGCGCGTCGTGCGCGGTGGCGCTGCGTTCGCGGGCCTGCAGGCCCAGCGCGGCCGCCAGCCAGTAGTCGCATGCCGGAGCCTTCGCTTGCGTCTGGCAGGTCTGCCCGGCGGCGACTGCCGTGCTGGCCAGCGCGCCGCGCTTCGACGAGTCTTTCTCGCGGCCGAGCAAGAACGCCTTGGCGCGGATGGCGCCGGACCAGGCCGCCGCATTCGCTGGCTGGGCGCGCGCCGCTTGCAGGTAGAGATCTTCCGCTCGAGCCGCCTGCTCTTTGCGGTTCTCCCAGGCGGCGTCGGCTTGCTTCATCAGATCTTCCGCGGCCGCACTGGGCGCGGCCGCGAGAGATTCGATGGGCGGCGGAGCTCGCAGCGAGTTGGCGCAGGCGGCCGCCAGCAGCAGCAGCGCGTACTTCATCTGGCCTTCTGCCAGGCCGCGCGCGCGGCGGCCAGCGCTCCTTCATCCAGCTTCTGGAAGCCAGACATCTGGATGCCGCTCAGCGCCTCGCCGCTCACTTCTCCAAACGCTTTTTCATAGGTCTTCCAATCGGCGCGCTTGCCCACGGTTGCCACCACCGCCACCGGCATGGACGCGGAGGTCTCCACGGTCGCGAGCTTGTCCGCGAAGGGCAGCGTGCTCAGCGATGCGGCTTGCGCGCCGTCGAGCAGCAGCGCCACCTTCTCACCGTTGGCGGCCTTGCGCAGACCCGACAAAACCGAACTGGAAGCAACGATGGCCGCATCGGCCGGAAGCCCCGGCGCCGCCGCGCGAACGAAGCGCGGCGAGCCGCCCGCCAGCGACTGCACCGCGTATCCATTGAGCACCGCCGGATGATCCTTCCCCGTCACCAGCGTCCACTTCTGCAGCGGCTGGCCCCCTTGCTGCACGGCCATCAGGTGCGCGGTCAGGTGTAGATCCTTCTCGTGCTCGAGGAAGAAGGGCAGCGTCGCCAGCAGCAGACCCGCGTCGGGGCTGGCGAGCTTGCGCACGCCGCCCTCCGCGGTCTCCTCATAGGTCGCAGTGACCTTTGTCGCTTTCGACAGCTCGCGCGCCAGGGCATCCATTGCGGGCTGCGCTTCGGCGGCGCTGCCTGGATAACCCGGCGCGCAGACCACCAGCGCTACGGCAAACAAAGTGAGCATGGCGCTTCTCTAACGCGAAATCAGCGGTAAAACGCTGCCTCCAACGCTCCGAGTGTGTGAATCCTTGAACGACGACAGGCAATCTCAACTGCTCCGCCGCATCGCCTCGCTGCGCGTGCCCATCCTGGTCTTCTACGCGCTGGTCGTGCCCTTCGCGGCGTACAAGGCGGCGCACATCTCCTCGGAGAACGGCCTTGCGCGGCTCATCCAGCCCGACGACCCGGACTACATCGCCACCCGCGCGTTCCAGAAGATCTTCCCCGACAAGCCGACGGTGCTGCTGCTCTTCGAGTCGGACCATCCGTGGAGCGCCGAAAACCTGGCGCGAGTCTCGGGCGCCACCAAGGCGCTGCGGCAGGTGCCGCACGTCAGCGCCTTCTCGGTGCTGGACGCGGTCTCGCGCGCGCGGCCGGGAGCGTCTCCGGAAGAGCTGCACAAGCTCGCCGCGGGGACGAAGTTCTTCGAGAAGCAGGCGCTGATGCGCGACGGCTTTCTCGCGGTGGAGGTCGATCTCGACGTTCACGGCTCCGCAGAGCGCGACGCGGCGCTGGCCGCCATGGACCGCGCGTTGGACGGTTTCGGCCCCATCCGCCGCGTCGGTGCGCCTTATGCGCAGGCCTGGATCGAGGAACAATCCGGCCGCGCTTCGGCGCGCTATTTCCACTTCTTCGGCGCTCTGATCGTCGCCGCGGCGCTCTTGCTCTATCGATCGGTGCGCACGCTCTTTGCGTTCTTGCTGACGCTCGCTTCGGCGGTGGCGCTGGCCGTCGCGGCCGGCGGCGTCGCGGGCTACACCTTCACCATCGTCTCGGTGCTGGTGCCGCTGACCATCCTGGTGACGACGCTCTCGACGCTGGTCTACCTGCACAGCCGCTTCGTCGAGCGCCCGCCGGACGCGCCCATCGAGCAGCACCTGATCGAATCGCAGCGCAACAAGCTGGTGCCGGTCACGGCTTCGATGCTGGCCGCCGCGCTGGGCTTTGCCGCGCTCTCGGTGTCGAAGGTGCGGCCGGTGCGCGAGCTCGGTCTTTGGACGGCCGCGGGAATAGCCATCTCCTGGATTGTCGCCTTCACGCTCTTCCCCGCGCTGCAGCTCTTGCTGCACACGCCCAGCGGGGCCGGCAAAGTGGTCGAGAACAGCTTGTATGCGCGCCTCGCCGAGGTGCTGCCCGACTTCTCGCGCAAGCATCGCAAGGCATTGGTTGGCCTGGCGCTGCTGGGCAGCGCGGTGGGCGCCATCGCGCTCTTCGGGCTGCCGGGCGTGGTCAAGCCCATGTCGGTGGGCACCGACACCGCGACGTACCTGGACCCCGAGCTGCCGCTGCGGCGCGATCTCACCTGGTTTCGCGATCACGTCGGCGACCTCAACGTGGCCCACGTCTGGATTCATCTGCCGCACGCCACCGCCGTGGAGCCCGAGACGCTCCGGGCCGTCGATCAGCTGCAGACCGCCATCGAGAAGTTGCCGCACGTCACCACGGCCGTCGGACCGACCACGTTCCTGCACCTGCGCCGCTACTTCGCCGGACAAGGCGAAGAGCTGCCTTCCGACCCCGCGCAGTTTGCCCAGGCCGCGCACGACCTGGAGCAGCTGCTGCTC
>DATBAA010000472.1:0-7443 GCA_036271755.1 Myxococcales bacterium
GCAGACGCGCACGACCATGGGAACGCCCGCGATAGAGGCGAGTGGTTTACCAGGCAGTCGCTGGGCGGCAAAGCGCGCTGGGATGATGGCTGCGAGGCGCACGTCGCGTTGTAATCCACCGGAGATCGCTTTCGCAACCCCAACTGTCACATCGCTGCCGCATTGGCCCGCGCCTTCGTGCTCCGCCCGTGTTACGCCTGCCCCATGAGCGTCCTGGACGACATCCGGCACGCGGCGTTCGAGCTGCGGCAGACCGATCCGCAGGAGGCCGTGCGCATCCTCCGGCGCGCGGCCCAGACGGGCGGCGAGGCAGAGGTGCTGGCCCGGGGCGCGCTCGGCGAGATCTATCTGGAAGAGTTCGGCGATCTGGACGGCGCCGAGCACGAGTTCCGCAAGGTGCTCGAGGCCGCGCCCGGCCTGGCCGCCGCGGAGATCGGGCTGGCGCGGACGCGGCGCGAGGCCGGCGATCTGGCGCGGGCCGACAGCGGCTTCACCCGGGCCATCGAGAGCCTCTCGCGCGACATCGTGACCTTCCAGGACGGCAAGGAGCTGCCGCCGGGCGCCGAAGAGGTGGTGCTGACGCTTTTGGAGATCTGCGTCGAGCTGGCGGAGCTGCGCGACGCGCCGGTGCCGCTCGACGAGTCGCTGCTCTCCTGGGCCGCCGACGAGAAGCTCTTCGAGGAGGACGACTGGGTCCGCTTCCACACGCTCTGGACGCAGCTGCGGCTGCTCACCGGCCGCGCCGAGGAGGCGCTGACCGCGCTGCGCCAGGCGGAGCGTGTCGGCGAGCTGCCTGCTGCCGAGGCCGCGCTCTTGCTCTCGCAGAGCTTCGAGCAGATGGGCGAGAAGAGCCGCGCCGGCGCCGAAGCGCAGCGCCGCCTGCAGCTGCTTCCGAAGCCCTGGCCGGTCGGCGAGGTGGTCCGCGCCGCGCACCTCATCGGCAACAACGAGCTGCTCCTCGAAGCCTTGCCGCAGCATCCGGTCGAGAGCGATGAGGGCCTGACGCTGCGCGAAGCCCTGGGCGCGAAGCCGCTCGTATCGCTGGGAAAGCCGCCGCTGGGAACGAAGAAGAACTAGCCGCGGCGCTTCGCGAGCGGGTCCCAGCGCGCGCCGCTGTCTTCACGGCGCAGCCTGGTGGACATGCCGTTGATCGGCAGCAAAGATTGGCAGCGCTTGCAGCGAATGGCCTTGAAGTCGCGCTCCATGCGGCCGCAGCTGTCGCAGAAGCGGATCAAATAGAGATAGCCGACGACGACGACGAGCAGCGCCATCAACAGCGCCAGCTTGAACCCCAGGCTCGCCCGCGCGAAGATCCCCCGCCGCTCGGCAGCAGCCACGAGGCCACCAACGACCGCGAGCAGCGTGAGCCTCAGCGCGAGCCGCTTGGCCGTCCCCCGCGCTTTCCCGCGCATGAGAAACCAAAGCCAGCCAACGCCGACGACGCCGAGCGCGGAGATCAACGCAGGATTCACGAGCCTCGTCTATCGTCGAGACCCGCGCCGCGCAAACACGAAGCTCTCGTTCCTAGAACAGTCGCGCGCGCAAACGACGCAGCCGCGACAACCGACGACGTGATCTCATACCCTGCCCTCGCAAAATTTGACCAGGATGTCCGCAATCCGCTCCGCCGCCCGGCCGTCCCAATATTCGGGAAGGCCGCCCTTCTTCGCGCGTCCAGCCAGGATCTCGCGCGCCGCCGGCACCACTTTCAAAGGATCGGTGCCCACCAATGTGTTCGTCCCTACGTCAACCGTGACCGGCCGCTCCGTATTCTCGCGCATGGTGAGGCAAGGAACGCCCAGCGCCGTGGTCTCCTCCTGGATACCGCCGGAATCGGTCATCACCAACTTTGCTGCCGCCGTCAGCGCGAGAAAGTCCAGGTAGCCCAGCGGCTCCACCAGCTTGAAGCCCGTCGCATCGAAGTTGGCGGGGATGCGCGCGCGGGTCCGCGGATGGATGGGAAAGACCACCGGCAATTCGCGCGCGATCTCGCTCAGCGCCGAGAGCACGCGCGCCAATGCGGCGGGCTCGTCGACGTTGGAGGGCCGGTGCAGCGTGGCCAGCGCGTAACCCTGCGGCTTCAATTCCAGCCGGGTGTGGATCTGGCTCTCTCGCGCGCGCGGCAGCGCGGCGTTCAAGGAGTCGATCATCACGTTGCCGACGAAGTGCACGCCTTCGGTGATGCCTTCGGCTTTGAGGTTTTCATCGCCGTCGCGCGAGGGCGTGAAGAGCAGGTCGCTCAGGTTGTCGGTGAGGATGCGGTTCTGTTCTTCCGGCATGGCCCAGTCGCGCGAGCGCAGCCCCGCCTCGACGTGCGCCACGCCGATGCCCAGGCGCGCCGCCACGATGGCCACCGCCACGGTGGAGTTCACGTCGCCGGCCACCACCACCACGTCCGGCTTCTCCCGCAGCAGCACCGGCTCGATCTCGGCGATCACCTTGGCGAGCATCTGCGCGTGCGAGAGGCTGCCGACGCCCAGGTGCACGTCCGGCGCGGGCATCCCTAAGTCCTGGAAGAAGACGTCCGACATCTTGGTGTCGTAGTGCTGGCCGGTGTGGACGAGGATCTGTTGCACGCCTGGCCGCTTCTTCAGCTGGGCGATGATGGGCGCGATCTTCATGAAGTTGGGCCGCGCGCCGACGACGTGGAGAATTTTCACGATCAAGAGCGTGCGCATGTGGAAGCAGGGATGCAAGCGCTGCTGTTAGAATGACGACTGCAAATGGATGATTCATTGGTGCAGTACGAGGTCGAGCCCAACTACGCGGGCTGGACCCTGGCCGACTACATCTTGGAGAAGTTGAAGCGGCCCATGCCCGCCGATCGGCTGGAGCGCATGTTGCGCTCGCGCGCCCTGGTGCACGCCGAGACCGAGCTCTTGCCGGAGACCAAGGTGTGGCCCGGGCTGCGGTTTTCTCTCCGCAAGCGCAGCCCGGGAGACACCGGCGAGCCGCTGCCGCTGCGCTTCGTCTTCGAGGACGAGGCGCTGCTGGTGGTCGACAAGCCGGCGGGCCTCGCCATCCACCCGACCGCGCGGTACCACGTGAGCACGCTGACCTGGGCGCTCGAAGCTCGGCACAAGAACGCCGCGGGAGAGAAGCCCGACCCCGCGCACCGGCTCGATCGCGAGACCTCGGGCCTGGTCGCCTGCGGCCGCAACTCGCTCTACACGCGCAACTTGAAGGCGCAGTTCGCCGGCCGGCAGGTCTCGAAGTCCTATCTGGCGCTGGTAGAGGGACATCCGGTCGACGACGGCTTCGCCATCGACTATCCGCTCAAGGTCGGCGGCGGCCGGGTGAAGGTGAAGGTCAACGTCGACCCATCCGGCGCCGCCTCGGTCACCTCCTGCGAGGTGCTCGAGCGCTACCAAGACGCGCAAGGCAAGCCGCTGACGCTCTTGCGCTGCATCCCGCTGACCGGGCGCCAGCACCAGATCCGCGCGCATCTGCACGCAGCCGGCTTCCCGCTGGTGGGCGACAAGCTCTACGGCCCCTCGGAGGAGATCTTCCTGCGGCTGGCCGAGAGCGGCGGCTCACCAGCCCCCCAAGGCGAATACGACGACCTGATCACGCAGGAAGAGCGCGCGGCGCTGCGGATGCCCAGGCAAGCTCTTCACGCCGCGACATTGTCCTTCGCGCACCCCATCACGAAGGAGCCGCTCCACTTCGAAGCACCGCTACCCGAGGACATCGCCGGCCTCATCGCCACCCTCCGTCCCCTCTAAAATTCACCGCGAAGGCGCGAAGGCCGCGAAGGAAAACAAATTCAGTTTTTGTTCTTCGCGACCTTCGCGGTGAATTCTTTTTACGCGGCCTTCGCGGGGAGGCTGCGGAAGAAATCGATGACGCCGCTGAGGCCCTGGGCGAGCTGGACCTGGGGCTCGTAGCCGAGGATGGCGCGGGCTTTGGAGATGTCCGCCGACGACTCGCGCAGGTCTCCCGCGCGCGGCGCCTGGTGCTCGATCTCGAGCTTCAGCGCCTCGCCGCCGATGACCTTCTTGATGGTCCCGATCAAATCCACCAGCGACGAGCTGTGGCCCGATGCGACGTTGATCACCTCGCCCGGCGCCTTCTCCGAGGTGGACGCCAATAGATTTGCGCGCACGACGTCCGAGACGTGGACGAAGTCGCGCGTCTGCAGTCCGTCGCCGAAGACGATGGGCTTCTGCCCCGACAAGAGCCTGGTCACGAAGCGCGGGATGGCCGCCGCATATTCGCTCTTCGGATCCTGCCGCGGGCCGTAGACGTTGAAGAAGCGCAGCGCCACCGCGGGGACGCCGTAGGCCTTGGTGTAGGTGGTCGCGTAGAGCTCGCAGGCGATCTTCTGCGCCGCGTAGGGGCTCATCGGCAGCGGCACCATCTTCTCGTGCTTGGGCTGCTCGGGGCCGTCGCCATACGCCGCGCAGGAGCAGGCCAGCACCACGCGCTGGGCGCCCGTCTTGCGCGCCGCCTCGAGCACGTTGACCGTGCCGCCGACGTTGACGTCGTTCGTCCGCTCGGGCTCGTTCATCGAGAGCGGCACCGACGGAATTGCCGCCAGGTGGAAGACCAGGCCGGCACCGTCGATGGCCTTCTTCACCGCCTTCGGATCGGCGATGGACCCTTCGACCAGCGAGAACCGCGCCTCCCGGGCCAGGAGCGCTGCGTTCTCGCGCTTGCCGCTGGAGAAGTCGTCCAGGCCAACCACGTCATGCCCGGCGTTGAGCAAAGCCTGGGCGATGTGGCCGCCGATGAACCCGGCCGCCCCCGTCACGCACACCTTCATGTCGTTTTCTCCCTCTTAAGGGCTGCCGGCGTCGGCCGTTCCAGCGTCGGGAGACGCGAATGAGAGTCCGCAGCCTTGCCGTCCTTCGGGCGTGCTGAGCTTGTTGCAGTCGCACGCGCCGATGTCGAGCTGATGCTGGCAGTACGTCTCATCTTGTCCCCGCACCGGAAAGATCGACTCCGCGGCCTGCGCCAGCTGCTGGCAGTTGGTCTCCGACGTCGTGTCGGGCTGGCAGTCACAGATCTGATTCGCGAGGTTGATGCAGGCGTCGCTGCAAGCCGTCGCGAGCGAGAAGCTGAGCACGCAGACGAGCAGGCGCAAGGCCTTTCGGGGGGACATGGGCGCGACGATCTAGCATGGAATCCTCCGCGGACGAGAGCTTCTTGCGAGGAGCGCGCCAATGTGCGACCAGCGGTCGATGCGCTACGTCTGGCTGCACGGCTTCGCTTCGGGTCCAACGTCGGGGAAGGGCCAGTTCGTCCGCGCCCGGCTGGAGGAGCGCGGGCTGCACCTCGTCCTTCCCGACCTGAACGAGCCGTCGTTCTTCGACATGACCGTCTCGCGGATGCTGGAGCAGGTGGACGTGCTGGCGCAGGGCGAAGGTCCGCTGGTGCTGTTCGGGTCTTCTCTTGGAGGCTTCACGGCCGCGACCTGGGCGGCCACCCGGCCCGGACGGACGGCGGCCTTGATCCTGCTCGCGCCGGCCTTCGACCTGGCGGCGCGTTGGGCTCTGCGGATGGGCCCCGAGCTTGCGCAGTGGCGCGCCCAGGGCCGCTTCGCCTTCGACCACTACGCGCGGGGCAAGAAGGAGGACCTGTCGGTGGCCTTCCTGGACGACGCCGCCCGCTTCGCGCCCTACCCGCTGCCCGCCTGCCCGACGCTGGTGATCCAAGGCCTGCGCGACGACGTGGTCGAGCCCGCGGTGGCCCGCGAGTTCACGCGGCGCTCCGGAGCCCGGCTGGTGGAGCTGGACCAGGGCCACGAGCTGAACGCGGACCTGCCGGGGCTCTGGCAGATCATCGACGGATTCTTGCAGACTTGAGGCGGCTTAGAGGTGCCGGCCGATGCCGTAGTAGGTGAAGCCCAGCTCGCGCACGCGCTTCGGGTTCCAGATGTTGCGGCCGTCGAAGAGCGTGGGCTCCTTCATCGCCGCCTTGATGCGCTCGAAGTCGGGCTGGCGGAACTCGTTCCACTCGGTGACCAGGAAGAGCGCGTCGACGCCCTCGGCCGCGGCATACGGATTGGCCACGTAAGTCACGGCCCGCTGGTTGATCATCTTCTTGGCGTGCTCGTTCGCCACCGGATCGTGGGCGACGATGGTCGCGCCCTCCGCCACCAGCTCGTCGATGAGCGAGAGCGCCGGGGCCTGGCGCAGGTCGTCGGTCTTGGGCTTGAACGCAAGTCCCCAGACGCCGAACTTCTTGCCGCGCATCTTGCCGGCGCCGAAGTGCTGCTTGGCCTTCTGGGCCAGCACGCGCTTCTGCCGGTCGTTGACCGCGTCCACCGCGGACAAGAGCGTGAAGTCGAGGCCGTTATTGCGCGCCGTGGCGATCATCGCCTTCACGTCCTTGGGGAAGCAGCTGCCGCCGTAGCCGCAGCCCGGGAAGAGGAACTTCTGGCCGATGCGCGCGTCCGAGCCCATCGCCTTGCGGACCGAGTCCACGTCGGCGCCGACGCGCTCGCAGAGGTTCGCGACCTCGTTCATGAAGGAGATGCGGGTGGCCAGCATGGCGTTGGCCGCATACTTGGTCAGCTCTGACGAGCGCGGATCCATGAAGTAGATGGGGCTCTCGGTGCGGACGAAGGGCGCGTAGAGCTCGGCCATGATCCCGCGCGCCTTCTCGCTGGGTGAGCCGATGACGATGCGGTCGGGCTTGAGGAAGTCGTCGATGGCGGCGCCCTCCTTCAAGAACTCGGGGTTGGAGACGACGTCGATCTCCACCTTGGTCCAGTGCGCGATCTCCGCCTGCATGCGCGCCGCGGTGCCCACCGGCACGGTGCTCTTGTTGACGACGACCTTGTAGCTGTCGGCTGCCTCGGCGATCTGCTGCGCCACCGCCATGGCCACGCGCAGGTCGGCGTCTCCCGAGTCGCTCTGCGGAGTGCCGACGGCGATGAACACCACCTGGGCAGCCTTCACCGCGGCGGGAAGATCGGTCGAGAATTTGAGGCGCTCTCCGGCGATGTTCTTGGTCAGCAACTCCTCGAGGCCCGGCTCGTAGATGGGGCTCTCGCCCAGGCGCAGGCGCTTGACCTTCTCGGCGTCGACATCCACGCAGACCACGTCGTGGCCCGAATCCGCGAAGCACACGCCGGCCACGAGGCCGACATATCCAGTCCCAATCACCGCAATTTTCATGACCCAAGTTTCTAGGTCACCGCGCCCCGTTCTTGCAACTTAGCTTTCACAGGGTCTCAAAATGGGCAATGATTCAGATCAACCGCGAAGTTCGCGAAGGGCGCGAAGTTTTTTGGATTGCAGCGGCCAGGTCATCGGTGCGGCGTTGTCGGTGCACCGCCACCTCGGTCCAGGGTTGCTGGAGTCCGCCTACGAAGCCTGTCTCACGTTTGAGCTACGTGAACGCGGCCTTGACGTCGTCACACAACGAGCTGTGCCTATCGTCTACAAAGGCATACAGCTGGATGTGGGTTACCGCTTGGACATGCTCGTTGAAGGT
>DATBAA010000473.1:0-7676 GCA_036271755.1 Myxococcales bacterium
ACGGTGGTGGGCACCTTTCCCGATCCGTCCGATTCGCGCCTGATGAGCCAGTCGGACCAGGTGCTCTCCTCGCTGGTGCTGGCCGCCGAGACGAGCGCCCCGCTGGCCGATTTCTGGCTGCCCTGGCGCGAGGACAAGGACGCGAAAGAGAGCTGCCACACAACCTGGCCGGGCGCGGTCGTCTTTCAAAAAGTGGGCGCCGATCCGGGCAAGGTCGACCGGACCTTGCTGCTGCTGGTTGGTGAATTGCCGACAGCCGGAGTGCACCAGCAGCAGCTGAAGAGAGCCTTGCAGATCGCCTTCATCACCAATCCCTGGCGCGAGCTGGACGTGGTCGGCCCCACCTTCTCGGGCTCGGCGGCCAGCATGAGACCGGTCTTATTGGAAGCTTTGAAGAGCGCGCGAGAAGAGTACGACACCGCCGCCATCAAGGTCGTCACCGGCAGCGCGACCGATCCAAGAAACCAGGACGTCCTCACCGACACAGCCGCGGGCCTGCAGTTCGAATCGACCGTCGCCTCGGACGAGGCAGTGCGCGCGGCGCTCTTTCAATACCTGCTCGACAAGAGGATCGCCCGTCCGCGCGCCGGCTCGCCCACCGTGATGGAGAACGTCGCGATCCTCTCCGAAGCCGATACCGCTTACGGAAATGAAATGCACAGCAATGGTTTTCAGGTCGCCTATCAGATCAAGTTTCCCATCCACATCGCCGACGTCCGCAGCGCTTGGGAGAAGGAGGATGCGGTGCGCGAGGCGGCGTCGTCCGGCCCGGCGGCGCCGCAGACCGCGCTGGTGCCCATCGACTTGCAGACGGGCGCGGCCGAGCCCAGCGACGACCTGCCCACGTTTTCGCGCCTCACGGCGGCCTACGACGAGCGCTCGCTGACCGCTTCGCTGGCTGCATTGGAAGCCAACGGCATCGAGGCGGTAGGAATCATCGCCACCGACATTCGCGACCGCCTCTTTCTCGCCGAGGCCATCCACCGCAACGCGCCCGACGTGCAGCTCTTCACCTTCGAGAGCGACCTGCTCTTCGCGCACCCGGCCTATCAAGACGTGATGCGGGGAATGATCATCGCGTCGACTTATCCTTTGATTGCGGACAATCAAGTGTGGAGCGCGCGCACCAGGACGCAAGAGACGCGGCCGCGCCAGTTCGGCGGCTCCACCGCGGAGGGCATCTACAACGCCGCCATTCGCGCTTATGGCGATATCGCGCTCACCGCCGAATACTATTGGCCGCTCGTCCCCGGACTTGCCAGTCACTATCAAGACAACAGCCCGCCGGTCTGGATCAGCGTCGTCGGCGGACAGGCCTTCTGGCCGCTGCAGGCCGTCGCGCCGGCTCCCCCGTTGCCCGGCAAGCCGGCTTATCTCGGCCAGATTGGCCTCAAGACGCACGATCAAGAAGCGCCGCCGCCGCGGCCGAGCCCGCGCATTCCCGAGATTGGCTCGCCGGGCAGCACCACCATCGTCCTGCTCTGCGTGGTGATCTTGATCCTCTGCGGCCTCGCCTTCGCCACCGTCAACTACCGCCGCTACGGAACCGAGATCCTGAACGGACCCATCTGGCTGCTCCATCCGCGGCTGCAGCAGCCGCACGCCGGCCGGACCATCCTCTGCTGGCTGATGTTCTTCGTGGGCTTTGCCCTGCTGTTTCTCAGCGCCTGGCTGATGGGAATTCTCTCCGCGGCGCCGGAGGCCTTTCGCCAGCAGATGGACCCCACGTTCTTCAACAAGCATCGCAACATCGAAACGCTGCAGCCGGCCATCTGGCACTTTCCGCGGCTCTTCATGTGCGCGCTGGCTTCTGCCGCGGCCGTCACTTCCTTTCTCTTCGCGTTCATCTGTCACTTCTTCAAGCAGGGCCCGGCGGGCGCGGAGCCGAAGCTGGCGAAGATTCCCAAGCCGCTTCCCTGGATGGCGTTCGTTGGTTTCCTGGCCTTGACCTATCTCGCCTACTTGGGAATCCAGGCCTGCGCGAAGCGGATCTTCGTCGAGGCCGACGCGATCTTGTCGAGCTACAAGACGGTCACTCCGGGCGAAGGCGTCTTCTCTTTTGTCCGCCTCATTCATTTGAGTGACTCCATCAGCCTGGTGGCGCCGACGGCGGCGCTCTTCGTCATCGTCATGCTCTTCGCCGGCAACGTCTGCCGCACGCTCTATGTCGACGAGTGGCTCCGCAAGCGGCTGCAAAAGAGGCCCGAGGAAGTCGAGGGCCCCTGGTCGGGAGTGGCCGGCTTCTTCGACGGCCGGCTGACCCGCCACGGCCCGGCGCGCATCGCCGCGGTCACGGTCTATGTGGGCATTCCGCTCGTCTGGGTCTTCCACAACGTCCACGGAACGCTCGACGGCGCCTGGGGCTTCGTCTTCCTGCCCAAGCTGGTGGCGGTCGGCACCGCGGTGACGCTCTTGGGCGTGTCCCATATGTGGTTTCTCTGGCACCGCCTGAAGCCCTGGCTGGACGAGCTCTCCGACGGGCGCTTGAAGGACACGCTGCCGAAGCTGCAGAAAGAGGCTGCGCACCTGGTGGGCGCGGGGACGACGATGCGCGTCGCCTCGACGCATGGGCTCGCGGTCCTGGCGAAGAAAACCGGAGACGAGCACGAGGCCCTGCGGGCCGTCTTCGCCACGGGCGCGGCGGTGACCAGGCTGCGGGCCGCGTGGATGCGCGTCTCCATCTCGACGCTGCTCTTCCTGGCGACCATCTCGGTCTATCCGATCCACCCGCACAAACAGATCCTGGTGCTGGGCTGGTTCGTGGTCGGCTCGGTGGTGGCCGCGACCATGTGGCTCTTCGTCGAGATGAGCCGCAACCCCGCGCTGAGCCTGCTCGGAGGCACCGCGCCCGGCGAAGTGACCTGGAACGCCGACTTCGTGCAGAAGCTGCTCACCTTCGCGGCGCTACCCGTGCTCGGCTTGATTACCGCTCAATTCCCCGACGTGGCCGGCAGCCTCTTTTCCTTCCTCGGGCCCATTTTGCAGGGCAGTCACTGATTTGCGGAAGCGCCAGAACGCCGGCAGCGCGGGGATGCAACCCAGGACGCCGGCGACGCAGAGCAGCCCGCCCCAGGTGATGGCGCGGGCGGGCCCGTAGCGCTGCGCCATCAGGCCCGCGCGCGCATTGCCCAGCAGCGGCCCCGACATATAAGAGAGCTGCTCGATGCCGGCCATGCGGCCGCGCAGCTTGGTAGGAATGGTCTCGTTCCAGATGGTCTGGCGAAAGAGGCCGCTCACCATGTCCGCCGCGCCCGAGATCGCGAGGCAGGCCAGCGCCGCGGGCAGCGAGTGCACGAGCCCCAATGCGACCATGGCCGCGCCCCAGACCGCGGCCGCGATCACCACCGCCGCGCCCTGGCGTTTGACCTTCGCGGTCCAGCGGCTGAAGAGGGTGAGCAGCAGGGCGCCCGCGCTGATGGCCGCGTAGAGATAGCCGGCCTCGTTGGCGCCGCCCCACTGCGAGGCCAGCGCCGGAAAGACGGCCATGGGCATGGCCAGCGTCATGGCGACGATATCCACCACATAGGTTCCAATCAGCTCGGGCCGGCTGGCGGCAAAGCGCAGTCCTTCGACGATGCTCGAGAGCCCGGCCGGCGGCGCGTTCTCGGCGGGCGGCATGGAGCGGATGTTGGCGATGGCAATCAATGAAACCGCGAAGGTCGCGGCGTCGAGCGCGAAGGTGAACGGCACGCCAAAGGTCGCGATGCAGATGCCCGCCAGAGCGGGTCCGGCGATGGCCGCGGTGGTGCCGCGCAGCGAGCCCAGCGCCGCGACGGCCGGAAGCTCCTCGAAGTCCACCAACCGCGGCGTCAGCGACTGCAGCGCCGGGGTGTGAAAGCCGTTCACGGCCGAAGTAAACGCGGCCACCACGAAGAGCAGCGGCACGCTCGGGTGCGGCAGCATCGCGTTGAGCATCAGCCCCAGCGAGCACAAGAGCAGCAGGCCTTCCGCGCCCAGCAGCAGCCGGCGGCGATCGATGGCGTCGGCGAGCGCGCCTCCCCAGAGCGCGGTCACGGCCAAGGGCACGAGCTGCACCGTCCCCAGAAGGCCGACGACGGCGGAGGAGTGCGTCAGCTC
Organism: Myxococcales bacterium; assembly: GCA_036271755.1. Lineage (GTDB taxonomy): Bacteria > Myxococcota > Myxococcia > Myxococcales > 40CM-4-68-19 > 40CM-4-68-19. The sequence continues at coordinate 4,078 of DATBAA010000473.1, forward strand.
GTAGATGTGCACCGGCAGCGCCACGTAGGTGAGGAAGCTGCCGAACGCGCTCACCCACTGCCCGATGAAGAGGGCGCGGAAGTCGCGGTGCCGGCGCAGCGGTGAGAGGTCGAGGAGCAAGCGTCCAACCTAACCGAAATCAACAGTTCAACGCCGCGCCCGTCGAGTTTCTCGGCAAGTGATTGATGCGATGGTAGAACACCCGCATATGCGACGCAGGGTCTTCATCGTCGCGGGCGAGTACAGCGCGAATCCGCGCGACCTCCCGCCAGAACGCCGGAGCCGTGACTTCTACTACGGCCCTCATCCAACACCTGCGCGCGAGCAGATGTCGCGGCTCTTCTTCCGCTATCCCAATCGGGGAGATGAAGGACGCATCCGCCCCGAGGATTGGCAGCGCGCCTTCAACCTGAGCAAGCCGCTGGGCTTGCCCGAGCTGTTTGCCTCCGCCGCGCACAAGGCGCTGACCACGCTGCACGAGCTGCAGGGCGGCGACTATAGACGCACCTGCGAGTCCATCACCGACATGCTGGTGACCTCGATGCCGGGCCTCGATCCGTACGAGCGCTTGAACATCGGCCTCGTGCCGCAGGGCCTGCAAGTGCTGCTCGGCTTGTCGCCGCGGGCGCGGTCGCAGTTCGTGGTGGGCACCTCCGACAGCGGCGCGCAGGCCTTTGCCGAAGCGGTGCGGACCGCGCGGACGGCCGAGCGGCCCTCGACCATTCTCGTGCTCGCCGGGCAGGTGATCCCGGCCGGATATGCTTCGCAGTATCAAATCCGCACCGTCCTGGGAGAGGACGACCAGGCGCGCGGCATGGACATGCTGGCCGTCGGAGATCTCTTGATGGACGCCCTGCGGCGCTCGTTCCGCTTGAGCCCGCAAGAGGTCGAGGCGTTCCTGGCGCGCGTCTCCAGCCGCAAGGGCACGGTGGGCGCCAACTACCCGGCCGGCATCCACGCGGGCATTCCCTACAAGCGCAATACGCGGCGCACGCCCTGGTTCGACGCGGCCGACATCGCCGTGCCTTGCTGCGGCGCCGCGGCCACCATCGTCACCTCGGATGAAGAGCTGGTGGAGGCCATCGCGGCCTCGCGCAACCCGCGCTTCCGGACCGCGCCTCTGACCGAAGTGCTGGCGGTCGGCGACGGGTCCACCAATCCGGATCTGCTGCATCGCAAGGCGCCGCTGCTCTTCGCGCCCGCCATCTATACGGCGCTGGCGGCCACCGCCGACGACGCGCGCATGCCGGTCTCGACGTTCACCTCCTGCGCGTTCGGCGTCGTGCACGATGCTTTCCCGAGCATCGAGCTGTCGTTCTTGCTGGCGCTGGGCCTGGGCTGGGAGCGCGCCGCGGAGCGCATGGCCGAAGGCTGGTCCAACCCCGTCGGCGGCTTGCTGACCTTTGGCCACGCGCTGGGCGCATCGGGCCTGGTGCAGGTGAACAAGGCGCACCACATCTTCTGCCTCGATCAGCGGCACGTGCTCGAGGCCGACTCGCGGCAGGGCTTCCGCGAGGACGGCGCGCTGGCCTTCACCACCTCTGTCGGCGGCCCGCTCTCGCACATCGTCTGCAGCTTGCTCCGCGGCGGCTGGCAAGAGCACGGGCCCGCGCGGCAGCGGCCCGGCGAGAGCGACTTGCAGACGCCGGTGAGCGCCGATTGGGACCTGAAGGCGCGCATGCTCAGCCTCTTGCTGCCCGCGCAGCTGAAGGCCGCGAGCGGCGCGTGGCTGGTGGAGGCGACCACCACGGTGAGCATTCGCAGCTGCCTGCTCGCGCTCTCGCAAGAGGACGTCGCGCAGCTGCAGTTCGACGGGCTGGAGAAGATCGTCACCGCGCCCGCGCTGGAGGAGCTGCGGCGCAGGCTGCGCGCGGTGGTGCGCGTGGTGCGGCAGGAGAGCGAGCGGCTGGGGTCCATGTTCGACGCCTTCCGCCTGCTCACCGACGAAATTTTGGACATCGTCAAAGAGAGCCGCGGCGCGGGGCGCATTCGTCCCGAGGTCTCGAGCCTGACCGACGAGAAGATCGCCAGCCGCATGAAGGAGTGCCTGACCGCGCCGCTGGCGCTGCTCACCCGGCCCGACGGCGGCAACAGCTCGCATCGCAGCGTCCGCTACCTGCCCGACGCGGTGCCGCTGCGCGACGTAGGCTTCGTGGAGGATTCCGACCTGCGGCCCGTCGAGATCTCACGGCAGGCGCTGCCGTTCTGGGACCTGAACGCCACGCGGCCGGCCGGTTCGGGCGTCTCCAACAAGCCCGCGGGAGATGCAACCGCGCGGTTGCACGAGATCGCCACGCAAGGGCCGAAGACCGACGCGGAGCTGGAGCTGCTTCGCACCTGGTTCTCGCTCGATTCGCCGCCGCCGCTGCTGGAGAGAGCTTTGAAAGCCGCCGGCGTGGAGCGCCCGCAGCACACGCAGGTTCGCGCCGTCTATTACCTGGGCGAGATCGCCGACCACGGAACGCGCTTGAGCTCGCCTGGCGCGAACGCCATGCTCGGCTTTGCCGCCCAGCGCGCGCGGGCTTTCTTGGAAGCCTACGAATCGGCCATTTCGCAGCTGGGTCCCGAGCTGTCGGCGGTGGCCTTCGCCCGTCCGCCGTATCGCGCCGGCATGGATGCCGCGCTGTATGGCGCGGCGCGCTTCGCCCAGGAGATCGCGCGGGCCGCGCTGGAGCAGGGCATCAAGCTGCGCGCGGCGGTGACGGCCGGAGAAGGCGCGGTCTTCGACGACGCCAACGGCAACCCGTCGGTGACTTCGCCCAGCGCGTCGCGCGCGGCGGAGCTGCTGGCGGCGCTGCGGCCGCTGGCCGGCAATCGCCCGGCGTTCGCGTTGGAAGGCGCGTCGTTCGGGGTCGTCACCGCATTGGCGCAGCGGCTCGCGGGCTGGACCAAGGTGGACGGCCCCGCCGGCGTTTCAGTGTGGCTCGGCCCCGACGCTTGAACCGCGCCTGCGCGACGCTCGCGAGCGCATTGCTCTGCGCCTGCCACGCAGTGAGGCCACCGGCCGCCGAGATCGCCGCGTGCACGCCGCTCGGGCCGTCCCAGCCGATGCGCTGCGGGCGGCTGTCCGTGCCTGAAGATCGAACGAAGCCGGGCGGGCGCAGCATCTCGATTGCTTTCGTGATCGTTCCCGCGACCGGTCCGCGAACGCTCCCGCCGCTCTACGATTTTGCCGGCGGCCCGGGAATCTCAGCCACCGCGGGCGCGGACTTCTGGGCCGGTCCGGGCACGATTCACCGGCAGCACCGGGACGTGGTCCTCATCGATCAGCGCGGCACCGGCCAATCCGCGCCGCTCGATTGTCCGGAGCTGCACCTGGGAGACCTCTTCGAGGCTCCGCTGGACGCAACCGCGGTCGCGGCGTGCCGCGGGCGGCTCTCGGCCAAGGCGAATCTGTCGCGCTACTCCACCGCCGAATCGATCGCCGATTTCGATGCCGTCCGCGCTGCGCTAGGTCACGAGCGCATCGATATCTCCGGGCTCTCCTATGGTTCGCGGCTGGCGCAGGAGTATCTGCGCGCCTATCCCGATCGGGTCCGCGCCATCGCGCTCCTGGGCGCGGTCAGCCCGCAAGCGAAGCTGCCGCTCTCGTTCGCGCG
>DATBAA010000474.1:0-4353 GCA_036271755.1 Myxococcales bacterium
GCGCCCGCTCATTTTTCGCCACAGCGAAACATTGATATCGTGCGGCCAACCGTGGGGGACGGACAAGTGGACATCGGACTGGTAGTGGCGACGACTGAGTACGAATTGCCGAACGGGCGGAAGCTGACCCTCAACATCGGACGGCCTCGCCAGAACGCCGGCGAGCATTGGTTTTGCCCCTGGCACCTGATCGGCGGCGACGGCACCGTCCACGCCGCCAACGACGTCTACGGCGCCGACAGCGGGCAGGCCTTGCAGCTGGCTATCCCCGACATCGCCGCCGCGGTAGCGAGGCTTCAAGCGCGGACTCACAACCGCAGATAATTTAGACGCTCGTGGCGTTGCCAAAGACATCCGTGCGCACGTAAACTGTGCACATGAACCTCACCCTTTCGGTCGACGACGATCTGGTGGAGCGCGCGCGACAGGTGGCATCCAACCAAGGCACCAGCCTTCAGGCCCTGGTGCGAGAGTACATCGCGAATCTTGCGGGAGGGCCGTCCGGCGAACAGCTCGCCCGGCGCATGGAGGAGAACTGGCGCGAGGCGGATAAAGAGCTGAAGAAAAACCCGCCCCAAAAATGGAAATTCAGCCGAGAGGAGATCTACGCCGAGCGGCTCGACCGAATGGTCAAGGGCAAGAAGTGACCGAGCGAAGGTTTTTCGACACGAACATCCTCGTGTACGCGCACGCGAGCGACGACAAGCAGAAGCGGAAGATGGCGCAGGAGCTCGTCGGCGCTCATCTGCGAAGCAAGACAGCCGTGATCTCGACCCAGGTCTTGCAGGAATTCTTCAAGACCACGACCCGGATCGGTGTGTCGGCGGACACATCACGGCGCCACGTTGCCGACTGGGCGCAGACCAATGTGGTGCAAGTCACGAAGGAGCTGATCCTGGCCGCCATCGATCTGCACCGGCTGCATCAGATCTCATTCTGGGACGCGCTCATCCTGCGCGCCGCGCGAGACGGCGGCTGCTCCGTGGTGTTCTCCGAAGAGTTGAACGACGGCCAGATCTTTGACGGCGTCCGCGTCGAAAATCCATTTGCGGCCCGATGAGCGGAGTTGAATGCCGGTTCTCGTTCATCTGGCCAGCGAAGCCGACGCGCAGAAGATGCTCAAGCGAGGCATCCGCGCCGGCCGTGGGGTCTATTGCTTGCCGGTGCTGCAGAACTATTTCGTCTCGCATCAATGGCTGCGCGAGCTGAAGCGCCGCGGCGTACGAACAATCGTTGCCGTACACTTTCGTCTGCCCGACAGCGAGCCCGTGCTGGCCGGGCACTTCAACGCCCAGCACGAATCGGTGACTCTCGGCACGGCGATTCGAAAGCTTCGCAATACAGCCCAGCCTTTGGGTTTCGAGATCATCGTTCCGCGCGCCGTCGCGTCCAGCGAAATCCTGCGCGTGCGCTCCGTGCCGCAAGTGACTGGCTGGCGCTTTTCTCCGGCGGCGAAAGGAAGAAAGCCCTGCGGCTGCAGCTATTGCAGCCGCGGCGAGATCAAGGCCAGCCGCATCCGGCGCGAGGAGGAGCCGCGGTCCGCAGACGGAATGCCCGCTCTCCTGCTGCGCCTGCGCACAGCGCAAGACAGCAACGAGCTGCAAGAGGCGCTGAACCGGGTCACCGTCAAATGGCGCCGCAACCCAAAGCAGCTCGAGTTCCTCATGAGCCACGACGACCCGGACGTGCTGGAGATGCTCGTCTACGGGCTCGGCTCGTTCCGCGGCCAGGCCGCGCGAGACATGCTCGCGCGATTGGCCGCGCATCCAGATGACAAGGTCTCGCGCCTGGCCCGCGAAGAGCTCAACGGCGAGTGATCGCCGCTCATCACGCCTCGGGAGGCTTGACGTATTCGAAGTCGATGGGCTTGCCGTCGATGCCCTTGTTGGGCTGCGCGATCCACGCGGCGACCTTGCCCGGCTCGGTCACCGGGTGCATCAACGTCTTCACATAAGCGCGGTCTTCGGCGGTGGGCAGGAACTCCGCTTCCTGCGCCTTGTACTCCGCCTCCGAGAGCCACTTGCCGTCGGGGTCGAAGAAGAGCCCCGCGTTGGGACCCACGCCGCGGTGGAAGCGCCGGTTGGGCAGCTTCAAGGTCATGCCGGTCACGCCGTTTTTTGCCAACGTCTTGTTCCAGCGGTCGACCGCGCGCTGGCAATCCTTCACATACTCGTCGCGCAGGACCTCATTCATGGCGTTGCGCAGCGGCACTTCTTGAATCACCAGCTTGCCGTTCTCCGGCACCTCCAGCTGGTAGTGCTGGCCCATGGCCTTGTGCTCTTCCAGCGTGTCCTCGCGGAAGCGGCCCTTCAAGCCAGAGGCAAAGAAGTCTGCCGCATTGGAAGAGACCTCGCCGCCGAAGAGATCGAGCGACAAAGTGAACCATAAGTTGATGGACTTCTGAATCAGCGCCAGCGGCACCGCGCCCTCGCGAGCCGGGTCCTTGCCCTGCGCCATGAGCTCCGCGCAGCGCTGCACGATGCGGTCCACGCCCGTCTCGCCGACGAACAAGTGATGCGCCTCCTCGGTGAGCATGAAGCGGGTGGTGCGCGCCAGCGGATCGAAGCCCGACTGCGCCAATGCAGCCAGCTGATACTTGCCGTCGCGGTCGGTGAACATGGCGAACATGAAGAACGAGAGCCAGTCGTCGATGGGCTCATTGAAGGCGTTCAAGATGCGCGGCTTGTCGGACGAGCCCGAGCGGCGATTCAAGAGCTCGTCGGCCTCTTCGCGGCCGTCGCGGCCGAAGAACCGATGCAGCAGATAAACCATTGCCCAGAGATGGCGTCCCTCTTCGACGTTGACCTGAAAGAGGTTTCGCAAGTCGTACATCGAAGGGCACGTCTTGCCCAAGAGGCGCTGCTGCTCCACCGAAGCTGGCTCGGTGTCGGCCTGGGTGACGATGATCCGCCGCAGCGCATTCCGGTGCTCGCCAGGGACGTCGGTCCATACCTTCTCGCCCATCACGTCGCCGAAGCCGATGGTGCGCTCGCCGTCGTGTGGCTCCAGGAAGATGCCCCAGCGATAGTCGGGCATCTTCACGTAGTCGAAGTGCGCCCAGCCGTTGGCCTCGACGCTGATGGCCGTGCGCAGATAGATGTTGTGCGCCTGGAAGCCTTCAGGGCCGACCTCCTTCCACCAGTTGAGGAAGTTGGGCTGCCACTGCTCCAGCGCGCGCTGCAGGCGGCGGTCGGAGGAGAGATCGACGTTGTTCGGAATGCTCTCGAGTGATTGAGCCATTGATTAAGTCCTCCGGGTGTCGAACTGCGGGCGCTCGGGCTTGCCGTACATGGTCAACGCGCCGCGCTCGCCGGTTGCGTTGGGGCGGATGAAGATCCAGTTCTGCCAGGCCGACAGGCGGCCGAAGATCTTCGAAGCCAAAGTCTCGGGGCCGGCGAAGCGGTAGTTCTGCTCCATGCCGGTCAAGGCGTCGGGGCTGAGCGAGACGCGCTCCTCGATGGCCACGCGCAGCTCCTCTTCGAAGTCGATGTCGTCGGCGAAGACGGTGGCGAGGCCCAGCTTGTTGGCCGCGGTGCCGTCGATGGGGCCTTCCTTGCCGGCCGCGATCACCTTGTCGGCCTGAGTGGGCTGCGCGAGGAAGCGCGTCTGCAGGCGCGAGAGGCCGTTCCAGCCGGGCAGGGCGCCGCCGCTCAACGGCCCGGGGTGAACGCTGACGCCTTCCTTGTCGAGCACATAGCTGCGGTCGCAGGCGACGAGCAATTCGAACAGCGGCCCGGCGAAGCAGGACTTCTCGTCCACCACCGCGAAGAAGCTGCGCGCGGTCACGTCCAGCCGGCGCAGCACGCGGGCGAGGTGCAGCCGGGTCTCGCGCAGGATCCAGGAGTCCTTCTCCGGGCCGCTCAAGAGCTCGCCCACCGCGTGGGCCTTGGCCAGGTCTCCCTCGGTGCGGACGATGACCACGCTGACGTTCTCGTGCTCGAAGCGCAATCGCAAGAGCGCGTGGTCGAGCTCGCGCGCCATGCGCAGCGCCCAGCCGTCGGCGCCCTTGGCCAAAGCTTCGGCGGCAGTCTTGGGCACACCGCCGCCGGGAGCCTTGACGAGAAGCTCCGCCGTCCGCGCCTTCTCGTCGACCGTGAAGCTGACGTGCCGGTACTCGCCCAGCGGCGGAAGCTCGATGCCCGGGCCGCGGTCGACGTCGCCCGACTTGGCCGCCAGCGCCTTGGCCCGCTGCGCGATGGTGTCGGCGAACTTGCTGCGCGGCACGACCGCGTCCACCAGGTTCCACTCGACCGCGCGCTTGCCCTTGATGCCTTCCGCCAGGGTGCTGAAGGCGTCCGCGAGGTCCCGACGAACCTTGCGCTTCTCCACCACGCGGGTCAGCCCGCCCGTCCC
>DATBAA010000475.1:0-3258 GCA_036271755.1 Myxococcales bacterium
AATTAGTAAGCGGGCTGGTGGCCTACTTCCGCTTCTTCCTCGTCGCCTTCCGCTTCGGCGCGATGGCGGTGTAGCTCTCGTCGATCCACTGCAGCAGCAGGTCCTTCGGGACGTCGTCCTTGGATTGAAAGCTGGCCGTGACCCAGCCGCTCTTGCCCAGGCCGTAGCCGGTCGGAGTCGCCCAGCCGAACATGCTGAGCGCCACCTCGGACGAGTCGGGCAGCTTGCAGGTCAGGCTGTAGCGGCCGTCCTCGCTGAAGCCGACGAAGGCGAAGATCTTCTTCCCGCACTTGTAGACCGGCTCACCCCACGGGTGGTCTTCCCACGCCCCGGGCTTCGCCATCGCATGCTTCTTCAGCGCCTTCCACGCCAGCGCAGGCTTCATTCTCTTCGCCTCCGAGCCGACTCACTCGCGTTCGCCTCCGAGCCGACTCACTCGCGTTCGTCGACCCAGGCCATCTGGATGGCTTCGAGGATCTTCTCGTTGCTCTTGTTCGGATCGTCGGCGAAGCCCGGCAGCTCGCGGACCCACTTGTGCAGGTCGGTGAAGCGCACCTCGAGCGGATCCTGATCGGGCATCTTCTCGTGGAGCGCGATGGCGATGTCGGTGATGTCCTGCCACATGATCTTCATTTGGGCGGCCACTTCCCGGCGGCCTCTGCTTCGTGCCGCTCCTTGGGGTGCTCGTCGTACCACGTCCGTTCCGACTCTTCGGTGATCTGGTAGACGACGTCGCGCGGGCCGAGCAGCGCCTGGCAGCCCAGCCGCGAGATGGCTTTCACGTCGTAGGCGCGGTCCAGGAAGTCGGACTCGCCGTCCTCCATGTCGCTCAGCGAGTCGAAGCCTTTCTTCACCCAGCAGTGGCAGGTGGAGCAGGCGCAGACGCCGCCGCAGGCAGAGCCGTGGTGCGCGCCCAACGCCAGCGAAGCGCGCAAGAGCGAGCTGCCTTCCTCGACTTCTCCCTCGGCTTCGAGGTTGCCGCGAGGGTCGTAGATGGTAACGCGGGGCACGATTAATCCTTTAAGGCCGAATAAGCCTTCTGCGCGTGCTGCGACATCTCGCCCTGATCGAACTCGCCCACCGAATGGCCCTTCAAGGCGCGGTCGATGCCGCGATCCATGATGCGCTTGGCGAAGTCGGCGCTGACGTGATCGAGCTTCTCGATCAGCTCGTGGATGCGGTGGTGATCGGTCTCTTTCATCGCCAGCCGCAGGCCGTTCATGGACGCTTCGATCTGGCCGCGCTCGCCGGCGGTGAGCAGATCGCCGTTGTTGTCGAGCTGACCGTGCGTCGCTTTCAAGATGCGCTCGGCTTCGACGCGGTTGTCGATGAGCAGCCGCGCCTGCACGTCGGCCTCGGCGTTCTCGATACTGGCGAGCAGCATCCGCTCGATCTCCTCGTCCGTCAGCCCGTGCGACGGCTTGACGGTGATGGTCTGCGAGACGCCCGTCAGCTCTTCGCGCGCGGTCACGCTCAAGATGCCGTCGGCGTCGACCTGGAAGATCACTTTCACCCGGGCCAGACCAGCCGGCAGGGGCGGAATGCCGGACAACGTAAACTTCGCGAGCGAACGGCAGTCGGCCACCAGCTCGCGCTCGCCCTGGACGACGTGGATGTCCATGCCCGTCTGGCCGTCGGCGAAAGTGGTGAACTCCTGGCCGGCGCTGGTGGGAATGGTGGTGTTGCGCAAGATGAGCTTCTCGGCCAGACCGCCCATCGTCTCCAAACCCAACGACAGGGGAGTCACGTCGAGCAGCAGCACGTCGTGCTGCGGGCTCTCGGAGGTGAGCAGATCGGCCTGCACCGCCGCGCCCAGCGCCACGACTTCATCCGGGTCGATGTCGGCCAGCGGCTCGAGTCCGAACAGCTCTCGCACGAAGCGGCGCACGGCCGGAACGCGCGTCGAGCCGCCGACGAGGATCACGCCGTCGAGACCTTTGCCTTCGGGAACGCCGGCGTCTCGCAAGGCGCGCCGGCAGGAGTTGCCGGTCTTTTCGATCAGAGGCTTGATCGCGGCTTCCAACGCCGCGCGCGTGACCGTCTGGCCGAGAGCCTGCACGGAATCCAAAGCCGTCAGCTGCTCTTTGGCGGCTTTGGCGGCGTCGATGGCCTCGCGGACGGCCGACGGCGTTCGCTCTCGCTCGCCCAAGAGGATTTCGGCCAGCGCGCGATCGAAGTCGTCTCCGCCCAGCGCGGAGTCGCCGCCCACGGCCTTCACCTCGAAGACACCGTCCTGCAGCTTGAGCACGCTGATGTCGAACGTTCCGCCGCCCAGATCGTAGACCGCGAACGTCCCCTGCGATCGCTTGTCCAGTCCGTACGCCAGCGCGGCCGCGGTCGGCTCGTTCAAAAGCCGCAGCACTTCAAGGCCCGCCAGCCGTCCAGCCTCTTTGGTGGCTTGCCGCTGCGCATCGTCGAAGTAGGCCGGAACGGTGATGACGGCCTGCTGCACCTTGATGCCCAGCCGCTCTTCCGCGCGAGACCGCAACGCGCGCAGAATCTCCGCGGACACTTCGACCGGATTGACGACGCGATCTCCGCCGACCACGAAGCGCACCACGCCCGAGTCGCCGGCCGCGAATTGATACGGAGATAATCTGCGCGTCTCTGGATCTGCCGAAGAGCGGCCCATGAAGCGCTTCACGCTGACGATGGTGTCTCGCGGAAACTGCGCTGCGAGCCTGCGCGCCGCGCGGCCGACGACGATGGACCCGGGCTCGCTGGGCGTCCCGTAGTGCACCACGCTCGGAAGCAGCGGGCTCCCTTCGTCCACCTCGAGCGCGCGCGGCTTGCCGTCGCCCAGGACGATGCTGACCAATGAATTTGTCGTGCCCAGGTCGATGCCCACGGCCGCGGTGGTGCAGGCTTCCTTCGTCCGCGCGTCGCCCGGCTCGCTGATCTCGAAGAGCGCCATCAGACTTCCGCCGGCTTTCCAGCGGCCTCGTCGAGATAGCGCGCGTAGTACTTCATCCGCGCCAGCAGCTCGGCGGCCTTCTGCAGATCTCCGCCAGAGCCGGAGCTCATCAGCTCGCGCGCCTCTTCCAGCGCCGCGTCGCGCTTCGCCGTGGCTTCACGAACCAGCTCGTCCAGCGGCTCGCCGGCCATCTTCGCGTCCATCAGCTTCTCGCGGCCTTCGATGGTCTCCTCGAGAAACTCCGGCGACATCTTGGGCTCGCCCGTCACTCCGCGAAGCTGCAGCAGATGCTCCGCGCGCCGCACCGGATCGCGCAGCGTCTTGTACGAGTCGTTCAAGAGCGT
>DATBAA010000476.1:0-6398 GCA_036271755.1 Myxococcales bacterium
GGGCACCCGCTGGGCATGAGCGGCGCCCGCCTGCTCACCCACTTGACGTACGCGCTGCGCCGCACCGGGGGCCGCTATGGACTCGCCACCCTCTGCGTGGGCGTCGGTCAGGGGCTTTCGGTAGTCATCGAGTCACTACAAGATTGAAACCAGTTGGGAGAAGACCGAGCGTGCAGGTAACGTAAAGAAATGCGTATACCCGCCGCCGCGCTTTGCCTGCTGGTTCTGGGCTGCGCGCGGGAGCTCCGGTCGACGCACCCGGAGAATTGGCTGGAGCTGCAGAGCGATCACTTCACGCTGCGCACCGACCTGCCCGAGGAGGACGCGCGCAAGGACATTGCCGACCTGGAGCTGCTGCGCAGCGCGCTCCTGGTGGCCGGCTGGCACGGCAAGAGCTCTTCGCCCTCGCGCATCGGGGTGGTGGCGGTGGCCAACGGGCGCGAGCTGCACGAGATCCTCACCGACGAGATCGAGGGGGTGGCCACCATCGACCGCTTCGGCGAGCGGCTCATCCTCGTGCCCGGCAACGGCGACCTGCTCGACTCGGACACGGTGAAGCACGAGGTGGCGCACGCGCTCTTTCGCGAGTCGTCCATCACCCGGCCGCGCTGGGTCGACGAGGGTCTGGCGGTCTTCCTCGAGACGGTGGACATCAATCGCCGCAAAGGGACGGTCAAGCGCGGCGACATCTATTGGGAGCGGCGCGACTGGCTGAGGGAGCACCCGCTGGCGGTGCTCACCACCAACTGGTCCTTGCAGGTGATGGGCATGGGCTCGACCGGCGATCACCTGAACGGCTACCAGTTCGAGACCATGGCCTGGGGGCTCTTGCACTGGCTGGTGGACGACGATCCGAAGAAGTTCGAGACCTTCATCGGACGGCTGGCGCGCGGCGACGGCATGTGGACGGCCTTCAACGGCACCTATCCAGGGCTGACCGAGGCGAAGATCCAGCAGGCCATGGTCAAGTATCTGAAGTCGACCGACTACGCGAAGAAGCTGCGCTTTCCGGTGCAGCCGTGGAAGGGAGAAGTCGCGGTGCGCAGGCCGCCGCCGGCAGAGGTGCACGCGCTGCGGGCGGAGCTCTTTGCCCGCCTGGGTGAGCGGCCAAACGCGCGGCGGAAGTTCGACGAGGAGCTGGCGCTGTCGAAGGCGGCCGATCCCGCGAACCCGCTCATGCTCGCGCTCTCGGAGAACAACCCAAACCTGAAGCTGGCCATCGACCAGCACCCCGAAGATTGGCGCTCGTGGGAGCTCTGGTACGACGAGAACGAGAGGGACGTGGCCGCCATCCGCACGGCCTGGTCGCTGGCGCCCGACAACGCCGGGGTGCTGGCGCGGCTGGCCCTGGCCGAGCAGCGCGAAGGCGACACGCACCAGGCGCTCCTTCATGCGGAGCGCGCGGTCGCCATCTCTCCCGGAGCGCTCGCGCTCGACTCGCTGGCCGCGGTCTATGAGCAGAACGGGCGCTGCGGCGAGGCCGTCATCGCCGAGGAGCGCGCCGTCGACGCCCTCCACGACCGCGTCGACGCGCGGCTGCCGGGCCTCTTTCGCGAGCGGCTCCAGGAGATCGTCTCCCGCTGCGGGAAGGACGGCGTCATCGGCAGCGACACCCGGTTCGTCCACACCGAGCCGGTGCTGAAGCTCTGCCGGCAGCCGCCGACGGTCTTGGGTGGAAGCACGGACGGCGTCTCGGCGCAGTTCACCATCCGGGAAGACGGGACGGTGACGGCAGTGGCCATCCGCGGCAGCCAGGACGACCGCGAGAGCGGCGTTCTGCGCCAGTTCATCGAGAGTTGCAGCTTCGAGCCGGTGGTCGTCGCAGGAAAAGCACGACAGGTACAGCTCAACCTGAAGCTCAACGCCTTGCTGCACTGATCGCACTCCGGTTAGCCTTGCGGTCATGCGGATCGCACAGGCGGCGCTCGTCCTCCTGATCCTTGGCTGCTCACGCGAGCTTCGCTCCGGCAATGCGGACTATTGGCTGGAGCTGCAGACCGAGCATTTCACTCTACGAACCGACCTGCCCGAAGGCGATGCGCGCAAGGCCGCGGCCGATCTGGAGCTGATCCGCAACGCGCTCATCGCCGCGCGCTGGCAGGCCAGGTTCGTTTCGCCGGAGCGCATCGCGGTGACGCTGCTGGCCTCGAACGCCGAGCTGCACGAGTTCGTACAAAACCGCCTCGACGGCTACGCCACCCGCGGAGTCTTCGGCGAGCGGCTCATCGTCGCCAGCGCCCAGGGCGGCCTGCTCGACTCAGAGGTGGTGAAGCACGAGCTCAGCCACGTGCTGGCGCAGGGATATCTCGTCACCGACCCGCGCTGGGTGCAGGAGGGCATCGCCTGCTACCTGGAGACGCTGGAGATCGACCGCGACACCCTGACCGCCACCGCCGGCAGCACCGGCGCCCACCGCCGCATGTACCTGCGCGACAGAGAGGAGCGGATTCGCACCTACGACTGGGCCGACCGCGTCATGGGCGTCGGCTCGGCGCAGCCCGTCTCCGACGGCTTCGACTTCGAGACGCTCTCCTGGGGCCTCGTGCACTGGCTCGTCGACACGCGCCCGCAGGAGTTCGATGCGTTTCTCGCCAGCCTCTCGCAGGGCAAGACCATGTGGTCGGCCTTCGACGCCGCTTTTCCCGAGGTGGACGAGGCCATGCTGGAGCAGGAGGTGCCGTCGCATCTCTTCTCCATCGGCTACCTGCCGAAGCGGACCTTCAACGTCGAGCCCTGGACCGGCGAGATGCAGGTGCGCAAGCTACGCGCCTCCGAGGTGTACGAGGTGCGCACCGAGCTCGTGGGCACCGCCGGCGACGAGGGCATGGGCGACTGGAAGATGAAGTTTGCCTTCGAGCTGGAGCGGGCGCGGCAGGCAGACCCGGGCAACCCGTTCGTGGTGCGGCTCACGCAGGACGCGGACCCGCAGCTGGCCATCGACGCGCACCCCGACGACTACCGCTCCTGGCTGGTCTGGTTTCCCGCGCATCCCAGCGACGGCGCCTCGCTGCGCAAGGCCGTCGAGCTGGCGCCATCCAGCGGCCAGGCGTTGGCGCTCCTGGCCGGCTTCGAGCAGCAGACGGGGCGGCCCCGGGAAGCGTTGGGGCACATCGAGGACGCGGCGCGCGTCTTTCCCGACTATCGCGTGTTCAACATCATGGCCGCCATCCTTCAGGCGCAGGACCGCTGCCCGGAGGCGGCCGCGGCCGAAGAGCGCGCGCTGGCCTCGCTCTCCGACGGCGAGCAGCCCAAGCTGCAGCTCGATCTGCGGATGCGCCTCGAGAGCATCGTCTCGCGCTGCGAGCAGCTGAACGTGCCGGTGTCGGAGCTGGAGGCGACGCCGCTTCTGGGCTGCCGCCAGCAGGCCGACCGGACGGGCGGCATCGGCAACGGCACCTTCGCCAAGTTCACCGTGGGTGAAGACGGCCGCACCTCGTCGGTGGCCATTCGCGGGCTGAACGACGTGCACCGGGTGGGCTCGGTGCGGGCGTTCGTGGAGAGCTGCCGCTTCAAGCCGCCGCTCTTGGACGGCAAGCCGCACGCGGTGCAGCTCGATCTGGCCGTCGTTCGCCTCAAACCTGCGATGGCGCCCGGCGGTTGACGCTGGCGGGGGCGGCGACCATGCTCGGAAGATGCCCGCCTCCTCCAAGGATCAGCAGTACTTGCAGAACCTCGTCAGCGCCGAGCGGCCCGCGCGCATGCTGGGGCTCTTCACCGGCCACGCGATGAAGCCGCCGGATCTGCAGCGGCTGGTCAACGCCTGCGCCGGGTCGATGAGGGAAGACGACGCCAATGCTTCGCTGACCCTGGCGCAGCTCGGCGACGCAACGGTCACCTGGCGGCTGACGGTGGTGGAGGGCACCGAGTCGCCGCCGCACGACTGCCTGGTGCAGCTCTACGATCTGCGCGATCCGGCCAGTCCGCACCGCGCGCTGCTCGACCACGTGGGCAAGATGGACGACGAGCTCTCGGCCGCCGCCAGCCATCTGCAGCAGACCGCGCAGACCTTTCTCACCTTGGCCTCCGGCAAGCTGGACGCGAAGGAGCGCGTGCATGCGTTCCAGAACCTGGTGGCGCTCTTCACCAGCGCGCTGGGGGCGGCCATCGTCGACCCGGCGGCGGCCATCGTCACGACCGATCCGGCGGAGTGGGCGGACGCCATGGAGCAGTCGCTCGCGCTCGAACAAGAAATGGGAATGCTGAAGCGCTGAGCAGCAAGAGCCAGAGGCCCAAGGCGCGGCTCCAAGGGCGGTAGTCGAAGCGGACCTTGCTGTGGCCGGCCTTGGGAATGTAGACGGCGCGGAAGGCGTAGTCGGCGCGGCGCACCTCGGCGGGTTGGCCGTCGACCTCGACGTGCCAGCCCGGATACCAGGTGTCGAGCAGCAGGAGATAGCCGGGGCCGTCGGAGTCGACCTCCAGCTCGATCGAGTCCGTCGAATCTTGGGTGATGCGCGCGGTGCCGGTGGCCGTCCCCGAGGCGGCAGGCTGCTCGTCGTCGAAGAGGATCTCGTCCGACGGATTGAATCCTGGCCTTTGCAGCAGGGGCAAGATCTCCGCGCGGACGCTGGCGCGCGAGACGAAGAGCGCGCGCTGCGGCTTTGCCGGGGCGCGGAAGATGTCGAGATCGCGGCTCTCCAGGCGCTGCCAGCCGCGCGGCGCGTACGGCCCGGCGATGGCGGAGATGGCCAGCAGCGCGGGCGCCTTGGGCAGCTGGTCGGCGCGGCCGTAGAAGAGGAAGTCGCCGGCGCGCCCGGTGAGGAGCTCTTCGTAGCGGCGCAGGGACATGAAGTCGCGGCCGCGCACGTCGCGCAGGCCCAGCGGCAGCGCGGTGTCGGGGGCGAGCGCGGGGCCGAAGGCGAAGATGCGGCCGTCGCCCTGCTCTGCCTTCAAGACGTCGCTGGCCTGGGTCGCGGGATAGAGATCGCTCGCGGGGGCGGTGTGGTTGATGCCCAGGCCGGCGCCGAGGAGCGCTGCGGCCGCGGCGATAGGAGCGAGCGGGCGCAGGCGCGGCAGGGCCAGCAACGCCGTGGCTGCCGCGGCTTCTGCCAGGGCGATGGCGAGCACCGGCAGCGGCGCGTGGACGAAGGCGCCAGTGGCGATGGCGGCGGCTGAGACGATGGCGAAGATCACCGCGGCCTTGCGCCGGGGCTCCGCGAGGCCCGCCAGCACCGAGACCCCGAAGCAGAAGAGCACCAGCAGGCGCGACGGCCGCGCCGCCGAGAGGACGGGCAGCGCGTGGAAGATCCACGGCAGCGGCGGAATGCCCATGGCGGCGGCGAGGCCGAAGAGCGCGAGCGCGCAGTGGAAGCGCGACTTCCGCCACCCGGCAGCGGCCAGTCCCAGCGACGGCAGCCCGACGAAGGCCGCGCGCTCGAGGAAGTTGTCGGCGGGGCCGAAGTGGAAGAAATCGCTTCCGTCGGCGGCGTGCGGCAGGAAGACGAAGAGCGGCTCCCAATGCGTCAGCTGCATCGAGGTCCGCGAGAGCAGCGCGGACGCCGCCGCCGTGGAGCTGAGCCCGTAGTACTCGAGGAACGGCAAGATCGCCGGCGCCGCCAGGGCGGCTCCCAGGAGCGCCGCGACCGGGCCGCGCAGCAGGGTCTGCTTGAGCTGGCCTTTGTAGAGCGCATAGGCGGCGCCGGCCAGCAGCACGTGCAGCTCGGTCGGAGGGTGGCCGCCCAGCAGGATGAGGCCGATGACCAGCGCGGTGAGCGCCCACGACCGCCACGACTGATCGGCCGTGGCGCGATGAAGCGCGACGAAGAGCCAGGGCAAGAGGCAGGCGACGTTGGTGTGCGGATGCCCGAGCCAGGCGATCATGAACCCGCAGAGCGCGAAGGTGACCCCGGACAGCGCCGCGCCAGAGCGTCTCGCGCCCAATTGCAGCGCGTGGCAGGCAGCGCCCGCGCCGGCCGTGAAGAGCTTGAGGAACGCCGCCAGCAGGCTGAAGGCCGTTGGCCCGGTCAGCGCGCCCAGCCACTCGAGGGGAAAGAACGGAGCCGCCTGCACGCAACCCGCGAAGGGCACCCCGGCGGCGCTGAAGGGATTCCAGCCCGGCAGATGTCCCGCCCGGAGCTCGCTCCAGAGGAAGAGCCGCCAGGGCCAGAACTGCAGCGCTTGATCGAGAAAGAGCGGGTCGGCCGCGCCCTGCACCGTCTTGTTCCAGGGCGGCACCACCGAGAGCAAGCCGACGGGGAAGAACCCTTCGCCCCGCAGCAGCGGCGGCAGCACCAGCGCGAACGCGGCCGCCGCGCAGGCCAGCAGCGCGGGCCTGATCAAGCGCGTCAAGGGTCCTTGGGCGCGTCGATCCAGCGGGAGATCTTCCACTGCCCGTCGGGCTGGCGCTCCCACACCTCCTGGCTGCGGAAGGTCGCCTTGGTGTTGGGGCCGACCGCGTGCCA
>DATBAA010000477.1:0-3541 GCA_036271755.1 Myxococcales bacterium
CGACGTCAAGGACATCTGGCTCTTGCCGCTCAAGGGCGGCACGGCGCGGCAGTTCACCCGCAACGGCAAGAGCGAGCACGCGCGCTGGTCTCCCGACAGCCGCCAGCTGCTCATCACCCGCGAAGGCCAGCTCTGGCTCTACACGCTGGACGGCGGCGACGCCCGGCAATTGACGTTCCTCTCCACGGGCGCGGACGGCGGCATCTTCTCCAATGACGGCAAGACCATCGCCTTCAGCAGCGACGTCTTTCCGCAGTGCACCGACGACAAGTGCAACGCGGCGACGGCTGCCGAGCGCGCCAACGGAGGCATCAAGGCGCGCGTCGTCGATCACCTCTTCGCGCGCCACTGGACCGAATGGAAGGAAGGCAAGCGCAGCCACATGTTCTTGATGTCCGCGCTGGGCGGCAACCCGCGCGACGTGACCCCGGGCGATCAAGACTGGCCCTCCTTCAGCCTGGGCGGCGAGAACTACACCTTCACCGCGGACGGCGCGCTCATCGTCCAATCGAAGCTGCCGGGCCACGAGTCGTGGAGCACCAACGGCGACCTCTACTTGATTGAAAACAACCACGCCCCGCGCAACCTCTCCTACGAGAACACCGGCGACGACGCGCAGCCCCGCCCCAGCCCCGACGGCAAGGTGATGGCCTGGACCGCGCAGCAGCGCGACGGCTACGAGGCCGACCAGTGGAAGCTGCGGCTGCACGACATTGCCGCCAACCGCTACACGGCGGTGGACTTCAACACCAACGACGCGGGCACGCTCGTCTGGCGGCGCGATTCGAAGGGCCTGGTCGTCTCGGTGGTGGAGAACGCCAAGGTGTGGCTCGAATCGGTCAACCTCGACGGCACGCACAAGCGCTTCTCGCCGGCGGCGCTGGGCGGAGACTTCGACCTGACTCCCGACGGCTCGGCGGTGGTGGTGCTGGCCGGCATCACGCACCCGCCGGAGGTCTTCACGGTGGCGCCGGGCGGCCAGCCCACGCGCCTCTCGCACTTCAACGACGAGCAGTACGCGGGCCTCGACCTGGGCACCATCGAGGAGATCTGGGTGCCCGGAAAAGACGGCGCCAAGGTTCACTCGTGGATCGCCCGTCCGGCCGGCAACCCGCGCGCGCCGCTGCTCGTCCTCATCCACGGCGGCCCGCAGGGCTCTTGGGAAGACGCCTGGAGCATGCGCTGGAACATCGCCGCCTTCGCGGCCCGCGGCTACGTGGTGGTGGCGACGGACTTCCACGGCTCGGTCGGCTACGGCCAGAAGTTCAAGGAAGAGATCAGCGGCGACTGGGGCGGCCTCGCCTACGACGACGTGATGCGCGCCACCGACGCGGCCCTGAAGCTGCCCAACGTGGGAGGCATCGGCTGCGCGGCCGGAGCTTCCTTCGGCGGCTATATGATCGATTGGATCGCCGGCCACACCGACCGCTTCAAGTGTCTCGTCTCGCACGACGGCGTCTTCGATCTGATCAGCGAGTACGGCTCCACCGAAGAGCTCTGGTTTCCCGAGTGGGAGTTCCGCGGCCCGTATTGGGTGAAGCCCGATCTGTACGAGAAGTTCAGCCCCAGCCAGTACGTGAAGAACTTCGTCACGCCGACGCTGGTGGTGCAGGGAGAGCTCGACTTCCGCGTGCCCGTCGAGCAGGGCCTGGGCATGTTCACCGCGCTGCAGCGCAAGGGCGTCGAGTCGCGGCTGCTCTACTTCCCCGACGAAGGCCACTGGGTCTTGAAGCCCCGCAACAGCCAGCTCTGGTACCGCACGGTGCTCGACTGGATCGACGGGCACACCAAGCCCGCGCACGCCGCGAAATAGATTCAAGCGCGTCTCGTAAGACGAGCATTTACTTTTTGGAGACCTCCGAATGAGACGATTGCTCCTAGCCGTCCTCTTTGCCGCCGCATGTCATCACGCCGCCGAGACCAAGAGCGAAGCGCCGGCGGCCTTGCCGTCCGCTCCGCCCGCGAAGGTGGAGGCTCCCATTCCGGTCGCGCCCGAGCCGCCCGTGATCGACGAGAGCGCCATGGACAAGTCGGTGGACGCCTGCGGCGACTTCTATCAATACGCCTGCGGCGGCTGGTTGAAGAGCACGCCCATTCCCGAGGACCGCGCAGCCTGGGGCCGCGGCGGCTCTGAGCTGCGCCAGCGCAACGAGACCCTGCTGCACGAGATCTTGGAGAAGGCGGCGAAGGGCGACGCAGACCCGGCAGACCCCTTCTCGCAGAAGGTCGGCGACTACTACGCGGCCTGCATGGACGAGAGCAAGGCCGAGACCGCCTCGTTGGAGACGCTGAAGGCCGAGCTCAAGCGCATCGACGGCATCAAGAACGCCAAAGGGCTGGCCACCGAAGTGGGCCTCTTGCAGTCCATGGGCGCCAACGCCTTCTTCGGCTTCGGCTCGCAGCAGGACTTCAAGGACGCGACGCTGGTCATCGGCGCTGCCGATCAAGGCGGCCTGGGCCTGCCCGACCGCGACTACTATTTCGACGCGGACAAGAAGGAGCTGCGCGATACCTACCAGGACCACGTCGCCAAGATGCTCGCGCTGGCTGGAACGCCGGCCGCAGCCGCGAAGAAGCAGGCCGCGGCGATCATGAAGCTCGAGACCGCGCTCGCCAAGGTCTCGATGGACAAGGTGAAGCACCGCAAGCCGAAGGAGACCTATCACCGCATCGAGCGCGCGGGCCTGGTGAAGTCCGCGCCGCACTTTGCCTGGAAGGAATACTTCGCCGCCTTTGGGCGCACCGACGTCGAGGCCGTCAACGTCATTCCGCCCGACTTCTTCCCCGGCATGGACAAGCTCCTGGCCAAACCGGACTGGCGCACGCTCCAGGCCTATCTGCGCTTCCGGGCCATCGAGGGCTCGCAGAACCAGCTGGGCAAGGCCTTCGTCGACGAGGCGTTCAACATGACGCGCGCGCTCAGCGGAACGAAGGCGCTCCTGCCGCGCTGGAAGCGCTGCGTTGCCCAGACCGACCGCGCGCTCGGAGAGGCGTTGGGGCGCTCGTTCGTGGTCACCACCATCGGAGACGAGGGCAAGGCCAAGGCGAAGGAGATGATCGAGGGCATCGAAGGCGCGTTCCAGCGCAACCTCGCCACCGTCGATTGGATGGACGACACCGCCCGCAAGGCCTCGCTCGAGAAGCTGCGGAAGATCAACAACAAGGTCGGCTACCCGGCGACCTGGCGCGACTATACGGAAATGAAGATCACCCGCGATTCGCCGCTGGCCAACGCCATCGAGGCCACCGGCTTCGAGACGAAGCGAGACCTGGCCAAGATTGGCAAGCCGGTCGACCGCGCCGAGTGGGGCATGACGCCGCCGACGGTCAACGCCTACTACAACCCGTCGCTGAACGAGATGGTCTTCCCCGCGGGTATCTTGCAGGTGCCCTACTTCAAGCCCGATGGCGCCGACGCGGCAAACTACGGCGCCGCCGGCATGGTGATGGGCCACGAGCTGACGCACGGCTTCGACAACGACGGCCGCCTCTTCGACGGCGACGGCAACCTGCGCGAGTGGTGGTCCAAGGAAGTGAGCGA
>DATBAA010000478.1:0-7453 GCA_036271755.1 Myxococcales bacterium
AACGTCGCCTTCCTCAGCAGCCAGGGCGCGCATTTCAAAGAGCTGCTGCGGCTCTTTCCAAGGCTGCAGGCAAGGCTGGGCGAGCCCACGTCGGAAGCGCGCGGCTCGGGACCTTTGCTGCAGCGCGTGCGCCAACGATACGGCCCGCGGCTCGCGCTGGTAGGCGACGCCGCCGGCTACGTAGACGCCATCACAGGCCAAGGGCTGTCCCTGGCCTTCAAGTCCGCGACCGTCCTGACGCGAGCGCTCCCGGACGATCTCTCCCAGGACCTGACGCCTGCTCTAAAGGCCTATGATCGGGCGTTGAAAGCACCTTGGCGTCGCTATGCCCTGCCCGCCCGGGCGCTGGTGTCCCTGTCTCGCAAACCCGCCCTGCGCAAGGCCGCCATCGGCACCGCCTCGGCCCTGCGCGCATTTCCCTTGCTCGTTTCGCTGGTCAAGTGAGCATGCTCGCCAGCTGACTTGTCGGGTAGGATGCGCTTTCAGATGGCGACAGAGGCAGTGGACAAGCCCGCGCAGGCGGGCGAGCAGACCCAGGACACCATCTCGCTCGATGGCGATCGGCCCCTCCTCACGCCCGCCGAAGTGCCCAAGCTCGGCACCGAGCATCGCTACCAGATTGAAAAGCTCATCGGCCGCGGCGGCATGGGGCGCGTCTACAAGGCCATCGATCGCGAGCTGCACCGGCCGGTGGCGCTCAAGTTCCTCATCGGTGGCGACGCGGCCCTGGAGCGGCGCTTTCTCCAGGAGGCGCGGGCCCAGGCGCGCGTCGATCACCCGGGCGTCTGCAAGGTGTACGAGGTGTCGCGCATCGGCGACGAGCCGTACATCGCCATGCAGTTCATCGACGGCAAGACGTTCCACGAGCTGGGACCGCAGCTGCCGATGCAAGGCAAGCTGGCGGTCATTCGCGACGTCGCCATCGCGCTCGAGGCGGCGCACAAGCTGGGCCTCGTCCACCGCGACGTGAAGCCGGCCAACATCCTGGTCGAGCCTGGGCCGCGGCCCTTCATCAGCGACTTCGGCCTGGCGCGCGATCTCGCGGCTCCGGGAGAGACCGTGCAAGGCGCGGTGCTGGGGACGCCGCAGTACATGGCACCCGAGCAGGCCAAGGGCGAGCTGGGCAAGCTGGACGCGCGCACCGACGTCTACAGCCTGGGCGCGACGCTCTACCAGTCCATCGCCGGCTACCCGCCCTTCGACGGCGGAACCACGCTGCAGATCCTCCACAAGATGCTCAGCGAGGACGTGGTCCCGCCCAACGCGCCGCCCGAGGTGCAGAGCATCGTCCTCAAGTGCTTGGAGAAAGATCCGGCGCGCCGCTACCAGAGCGCGCAGGCGCTGGCGGACGATCTGCAGCGGGCCATCGACGGCGAAGCGGTGTCGGCTCGGCCTCCGCCCAGCCTGGTCACGCGCGGGTTCCGCAGGATCCGGCGCAACAAGTGGCTGGCGCTCGCGCTGGCCGCGCTCGTCCTGTCGGTCTTGGTGCCGCAAGTGCTGCCGCTCTTCAAGCGCGCGCCGCTGGTGGTGGCGGTGGCCGACTTCGACAACCAGACCGGCGACCCGAGCCTGGACGGACTCTCGGGCCTGCTGATCACCTCGCTGGAGCAGTCGCGCAAGCTGACGGTGCTGACGCGCTCGCGCATGTTCGACCTGGCCCGCCAGACCGGCCGCGCCGACGCCGCGAACATCACCGAAGCCGTCGGCCGCGAGGTGGCGCAGAAGGCCAACGCGCGCGCGCTGCTGCTCGCGACGCTGCGCAAGTTCGACGACGTCTACGTGGTGGATTTGAAGATCCTCGAGCCCACCCGCAACGAGTATCTGGCCGGCGTCACCGAGCAGGCAAAGGGCAAGGCCAGCGTTCCTGCACTGATCGACAAGCTCTCGCTCTCGGCGCAGCGCGCGCTGAAGGAAGAGTCGCAAGGTCCGGCCGCGCCGGTGGAAGACGTGACCACCCGCAATCTGGCCGCCTATCAAGACTTCTTCCGCGGCGAGGAGGCCGTCGACCATCTGCACTTCGCCGCGGCGGCGGATCACTTCCGCAAAGCGGTGGCCATCGATCCCAACTTCGCGCTCGCCTGGTACCGGCTGGCGTATTCGTTGATGTGGGTCCACGACTTTCCGCGCGGGCAGGAGGCCATCGAGCGCGCGCTGGCGCTCAAGGCGCACTTGCCGCCCAAAGAGCTGCTGCTGGCGCGGGGCGTGCGCGGCAGCCTCTTTGCCAAGGGAGAAGAGGCGTACGAGGCCTACAGCGAGTGCGCCAAGCGCTGGCCGGCGGAGAAAGAGTGCGTCTTCATGGTCGGCGACGTGCTCTTCCACGGCGGCTATCTACAGATGTCGGTGCAGGGCTTCACCGCCGCGCTCGCGCTCGACCCGGCCATGGAGCGCGCCTACCAGCACCTCATCTGGGCCTACCAGATCCTCGGCGAGAACGAGCCGATGCTGCGCACCGCGCAGGCCTATGTCGACAAGGTGCCGGGCGATCAAGAGTCGTTCGTGCACCAGGCGCGCGCGCAGGCCGCTGCTGGACAGGTGGCGGTGGCGAAGCAGACGCTGGCCAGGGCGGCGACGCTGCTGCCGGGCAGCGGAATGATCGCGGTCGAGCGGGCCGCGCTGCAGGCCTGGGACTACGACGTGGACGGCGCGGCCGCCGCGCTGCCCGAGTCGTTCCTGGCGCAGCGCACTCCGCACGAGCGCTGCCGGGCGTATTTCACGCTGGCCGGATCGCTGGTCCAGGGTGGCCGCATCCGCGAATCGCTGGCGGCCTATCAAAAGGCGGCCGACGCCGCGCGCGAGGATCGCGATCCGGAAGAGGAGGCCACGGTGCTGGCCGGCCAGGCGATGACCATGCTGCTCTATCAGCGCGACTCCGCCAGCGCGCGCCGCCTCGCCCGGGACGCGGTCGCGCGCGGTTTGCCGGAGACCAGCTTCGCCTTCGTCTACCCGCTGATGGGCGACCTCGAGGACTACAGCCGCGTGCTCCACGGCCTGGGCGATCCGCTGGCCGATCTCTCGGTGGAGTCTTTCACCTTCAGCAAGGCCGGCGAGGGAGCGAAGGCCGCCGCCAGCTTCGAGCGCATGATCAAGAAGTCTCCCTTCAGCGAGTTTCTCCGCTACGCCGCTGCCGACGCTTGGATGCACGCGGGCGACGACGCGAAGGCCATCGAAGCGTTCCAGCGCGCGCAGGCCACCTTCCCGCCCACGTCGGAGGCCGGTCCGGGCTACGGCGGTCTCTTGCGCGCCCGCAGCGAGCTGCAGCTCGCCGCTATTTACGAGCGCAGCGGCCAGCGGCAGGCCGCGCTCGACGCCACCCGCCGTTTCCTCGAACGCTGGTCCAAGGCCGACAGCGATCTGCCCGAGCTGCACGATGCCCGGGCGCGCCTGGCGCGGCTGCAAGGCAACTCTCCGTCGCGATAGTCAGAAAGGTTTCCCATGGACGCGAAGAAGGTCGGGCTTGGTGTCGCCGCGCTGATCGCCATCGGCATCGCCGGTTATCTCTTCTTGAAGCCGCACCCGGAGGCGCCCATGCCCGCGCCGGTGCCTCCGCCCGAGGTCGCGCAGAAGCCTGCCGACATGCCGCTGCCGCCCGCCGCGGCCTCCGACGCGACCCTGCGCAACGATTTTTCGCAGGTGTCTCCCAAGGTCTCGAGCTGGCTTGCCCAGCCCGACCTGCTCGACCGCTTCGCATCATTGGTGAATGGGCTCGCCAGCAACGAGAGCCCGCGCAAGCAGCTCGACTTCCTCGCGCCGAAAGATCGCTTCAGCGCCACCAACGGGCACATCGACGCCAAGAGCTACGCGCGCTACGACGCCTCGGCCGACGCGGTCGAATCGGTCGACGCGAAGAAGCTGGTCGCGGCCGTGCGCGGCGTCCATCCGCTCTTGGAGAGCGCCTACCACCGCCTGGGCAACCCCAGCCGCAGCTTCGACGACGCGTCCCGCGCGGCCCTGCAGCGCATCATCGACGCGCCGGTGGTCGAGGGCGACATCGCGGTGGTTCCGCACGGCGCCATCGACCTCTTCGCCGACCCGAAGCTGGAGATGCTGGGGCCGGTGGAGAAGCAGCTCCTCCGCATGGGCCCGCGCAACGAGAAGATCCTCCAGGCCAAGGCCCGCGAGATCCTCACCGCGTTCGGGAAGTAATTCTCACAGCGCGGGCTGCAGGACGATCTCCACGCGCCGGTTGTTGGCCCGGCCGTCCGCGGTGGTGTTCGCGGAGATGGGGCTGGCCGCGCCCATGCCGGCCACGTGGATGCGCCCGGCGTCCACGCCGCGCGGCGTGAGGTAGTTCATCACCGACTGCGCCCGGCCTTGCGAGAGGGCCTGATTGGTCGCGTCCGAACCGCGCGAGTCGGTGTAGCCCTCGATGAGGATGTTGCGATTGTCCAGCTTCAGCGCCGCCGCCACCTGGTCGAGCCGCGATTGCGAAGAGGGCAAGAGCTCACTGCGCCCCGAAGCAAAGAGCACGCTGCCGGAGAGCGTGATGACCATTCCGCGCGCCTCCTGCTTGACCGCCGCCACCTTGTTCAGCGCGTCGAGCGTGGTCTGTTCGGCCGCCAGCCGTCCCTGGTGCTCGCTGTCGGCCTGGCCTTGCGCCTGCGCCAGCTGCGTCTGCGTCTGGGCCTGCGCCGCCTCGGATTGCGCCAGCTGACCTTGTGTCTGCGCCTGCGCCACCTGCGCTTGCGCCAGCTGTCCCTGGGCCTGCGCGAGCTGACCTTTGGTGTTCGTCAGCGACTGATCCTTGAGCGCCTGCAGCCGCAGGGTGGAGGCTTCCTTTTCCTTGCGTGCGGCCGAGGTCTTTCCCTGCGCGTCCGCCAACTCCGCCCGGCGCTGGGCCAGATAGGCGTCGTGGAGCGCCGCCGGCGACCCGTCCTTGCCGGAGGTCTCCGCGGTGTCGAGCAGCATCTTCGCGTCGTGCAGGTCGGCCGGGTTCAACTCCGTCGCCGGACCGCTGCCAGCTTTGTCATAGGCCGCGCGCGCGCTGAGCAGCTCAGATGAAGGCTTCGCGGTGGCGCAGGCGAGACAGCTGAGCAAGATGGCTGCAATGGTCGTTTTCATTTGTTCCCCTGTTGCAGCAAATTGATCTGCTCCACCGCCTGGTTTGCGTCCGCCCTGGCCTGCGCCTCGCGCGCGAGGCCAACCGCCAGCTCCGCGTCGGCTTTGGCGCAATCGAGCGCGCGCCCTGCTTCGTCGTTCTTCTTCTCGGAGATCAGCTGCTTTGCCTGCGCGATCTCGTCCGCCGCGAGCTTGAGGTGAAGCTGCGCCTGCGGGGTCTGGCCGGCGCCGGCCTCTTGCGCTCCGCGGACGGAAGCCTCCGAGGCGGCGAGCCGATCGGTTGGAATGGGGCCAGCGGTGGCGCAAGCGGCGCCGAGCGCGGACGCAAAAAGGGCGGCAATGAATCGATTCATTCGATCCTCCGAATCAAGATTGTGAGTGGTCACGAGCACGGAGAAGCCGTGCCAGGCGAAGAGCGGCAAACCCTTTGCCCGGACGAGACTCGGCAGGGAAGGAGAAGGCAAACCTAAGGCGGCGCTGCCCAAAGTCAAGGTGCGGCGCCGCGATTTAGAGAGTGGACGCATCTTGACGGTGTCGCGGCGGCCGCGCTTTCACGGGACGCAACGGGTCATCAGCAACGACGCCGACTTGAAGCGGTTCGGCAAAGTGCGAGTGCGGAATCCGTTTTAATGTTTCGCGCCGCCGGGAAACCAGGTCATTGCCATTCCAAGATCTCCGCGTGCGCGGTGGTGCTGAGAATCTCGAAGTCCAGGTCGGTGCCGCCGGCGACGAGCACCGTGCCGTCGGCGAGGACGCCGGCGAACCCGCCCGCGTGGGAAAAGAGCGGCGCCGGGCCTTGGTGCATGGTGTCGGTGAACGGATCGTACAAGAACGATTGCGGCCCGCTGCCGGTGACGCCGCTGGTGTTGTTTCCCAGGATCAGCACCCAGCCGTTGGGCAGCAGCACCGATGGTTCGCCCTCGGTGAAGAATCCTTGCGGGCGGATGTCCTTCACGATGGAGTCGGTGGCTGGATCGTAGAGGGTGAAACTATCGATGAGGAGCTGCCCGGTCGGCAGCGCGAAGTTGTTGGTTTGCGGCGCGAACCCGGGGAAGAAGAAAGCCTGGCTCCGGGTGAGCGCGAGGGTACCGGCCGGCGTCGATGGCTCCCACAGCTCGGAGGCGCAGCCCAGGCCGCCCGGGACCAGGATCTTTCCCGAGGGCAGCAACATCGGCACGCCGGCGTTGGCGAACTGGCATCCCGGGCCGGTGACCAGGCTCTGCTTGCCTGTCGCGGGGTCGTAGATGAGCGGCGACGACTGGCCGAGCAGCGCGACGCGGCCGTCGGGCAGCACGACGGCAGAGGTGTTCCTTCCCGCGAAGTTGCCGCCCAGATCCTGGAACGAGCGCGCAGCCGGATCGTAGAGGTAGAACTCCTGCGCCGCGGTGAGCACCTGGCCCGAAGGCAACTGGACGACGGCGAAGCTGTCTTTGTCGTCTTGGAACGGCGCGATCGACGACGGATCTCCCGGGAACGGCACCACGGCGATGAAACCGCCTTCGCCCGTGTTCGCGGCCGGATCGAAGATCTCCGCCGAGCCCACTTGTAGCGGGCCGATCAACTCCTCGCCGGTCGGCTCGAACTGCCAGAACATCCCGCCGATGAGGAGCGACGTGCCGTCCGGCAGCAGCACGATGTTTTGATTCTGCGAGGGCCACGGCGCGAGGTCTTCGTCGAGATCGCTCCAGCTCGTCTGCCTGGGCACGGACAGCGGAGAGGTGACGCGAAACCGCGCGGTCTGGACCGTCGCGCTCGCGGTGCTCTGGCCCTGGGCGTTGGTGGCGGTCAGCGTGTATTGCGTGTCCGCCTCGGGCGAGACGTCGCTGCTGCCGGCCGCCGCCACCGTGCCGATGCCGGGCTCGAGGTCGACGGTGTCCGCTCCGCTGACGCTCCACGAGAGCGTTCGCTTCTCTCCCGGCAAGATGCGCCCCGGCGATGCAGCGAACGCTTCGATGGCTGGAACACCGGCCGCGACCCGCACCGTCACGGTCCGCGTGACGCCTGCGACCGCATTGGCCGCGCGCAGCGTATAAGTAGTGGTGACCGCCGGGTGCACTTCGACACTGTTCGTGCCCGTCACGTCTCCCACGCCCGAATCGATCGAGAAGGTCTCCGCTCCGTCCGCGGTCCAGGAGAGCTTGGTCGTAGCTCCGGGCAAGGCCACCTCCGGCGTGGCGCTGAAGCTCGAGATGGCCGGGCGCAGATCGATGGTGATCTCGGCGATGGTGAAGTGGCTCGGGTCGTCCACGCTCTCCGCCGCGATGTGGACCGTCCTCGTGCCCGAGCCGCCGGGCGCGGTGTAGAGCCCCGACTCCGAGATCGACCCCGCGTCGAGATCCTGGACGAACCAGGCCACGGCGGTGGCGTCCGGCGCGTTGGCCACGGCCGCGGAGAACTG
>DATBAA010000479.1:0-6815 GCA_036271755.1 Myxococcales bacterium
GGTCGGCGCGTGCGTCGGCGTGCGCGGCACCCGCATCAAGAACATCGTCGACGAGCTCGGCGGCGAGCGGATCGATATCGTGCGCTGGAACGAGTCGCTCCAGGTCTTGATTCCGAACGCGCTTCAGCCCGCCGAAATCGATGAGGTCATGCTCTGCCAGCTCCTTGGCAGGGCGATCGTGCTCGTTCGCGAAGACCAGCTCTCGCTGGCGATCGGCCGCCGCGGGCAGAACGTCCGCCTGGCCGCGCAGCTCACGGGCTGGAAGCTGGACATCAATAGCGAATCCCGCGTGAAGGAGATGCGCGAGTTCGCCAGCAAGAGCCTCACGGCCATTGGCCTGCCCGAAGCCACGGTCGAGCTGCTGTATGCCCATGGCTTCCGCAGCGCGAAGGACTTCGCGAACGCCTCCACTGAAGTGCTGCTGCAGATGCCGGGCATCACGCCCGAGAACGTCGAGCGGTACCTGGGCAGCGCCCGCGATCAGATCGGCAAGGACGAGGAGGAGCTCAGCCGTATCGAGCGCGAGCGCGAAGAGGCACGCGCCATCGAAGCGCGCCGCCATCCTTCTGAACTGACGCAGGCCGAGCGACTTTTGCGCGTCCGCGGCATCTCAGACAGGAACATCGAGCAGATGGCCAACGCCGGGTACCGCACGGTCGAGGACATCCACAACGAGCCGGACGTGGTGAAGTTCGGCGAGACCTCCGGCCTGGGCGTGAAGAAGGGCAAGCAGGTCAAGGCGGCGGTGGAGCACTACCTGCAGGAAGAGGCGCGGCTCAAGGCCGACCTCGACGCGAAGCGGGCGGCTGCCGCGGCGGCGACTCCGGCGTAGTCGCACATGCGCGGACGTCGAGCGGCGCGGGTCAGACCCATTGGCCCGCACCGCCGCTGCGTCGGCTGCAGGCAGAAAAAACCGCAGACACAGCTCTTGCGGCTGGTGGGCGAGAGCGGCGCGGTGGTGCCGGGAAAAGGCAAGCCCGGACGCGGTTGTTGGGTCTGTAAAGAGGAGCAGTGCGCGAAGGTAGCGGTGAAGACGGGGCAGTTCGGAAGGGCATTCAAGGGCAAGGCAAAAGGCCCCGCGCTCGACCGCCTGCTCCAATGGATCGTCGGCCCCGGTTCGCTTGACGGCGACGGAGGCCACGGACTAAAGAGCTAGCCCCCTTGAACCCGGGGGGCTGATTTCAGCGAAGGGAAGTACGACCGGATGGCGAAGAAGCGCGTTTATGAGCTCGCGAAGGACCTCGGCCTCTCCAACAAGGAGATGGTCGATTGGTTGCGTGCTCACGAGTACGACGTCAAGAGCCACTCCTCCTCGTTGGAGGACGATCAGGCCCTGGCGGCCACGGAGAAGTTCAAGGGCGAGCGTAGCCCCAAGGCAGTGGTGGCCAAGCCCTCGGGCAGCGGCGTGGTGCTGCGCCGCAAGCGCGCCGACACCGCCGCCGAGGCAGAGCACGAGAACGTTCCCGAAGTACCCGCGCAGGTCGTGACCCCTGTCATTGAAGCAGCGCCCGAGCCGGCTCCAGAGCCTGTCCGGCCGCCTCCGCCCGTCGCGCCGCCGCCGGCTGTCGTCGTCTCGGCGCCGCCGCCCGCTCCGGTCGTCGTGCCCGAGCCGCCGCCCGCTCCGGTCGAGCCCGTCAAGGCCGCGCCGGTAGTCGTGCCCGAGCCTCCGCCTGCGGCTCCGCCCGTCGTCGCGGAGAAGCCCGCGGAGCCTGTTGCTCCCGTCGTCGCAGCGCCGCCCGAACCGCCACCCGCACCCGTACCAGTCGTAGCGCCGCCGCAAGCCCCACCGATGCAGTCATCCAGGCCAGAACAGAAGAGCGCGCAGGGAACCCAGGTCAGCAACGTCCCCGCGGGCGTTGCCAAGGTCGCGGCTCGTCCCGCGCCCCCGCCGCCGCCGCGCATTCCGGTGCGGCCGCCTCCGCCCAAGGCCCCGACGGGACCCATCGTGCAGGGCCCGGGCGGCGTCCAGTCGGTGCAGGTCACCGAGAACATCGGCGCCAGGCCCTCGGCCACGCGCGCTGTCGTGCTCTCGCGCCCGCTCATTCCTATTGCGCGTCCCGCGCCGCGTCCGCCTCCGGGCGGCGGCGGCTTCCGGCCCCGTCCGGTCGGCGAAGTGCGCGAGCTGGCAGTCGTTTCGGGCGGCCCCGGCCGCGGCCGCGAGTTCATCGACGTCACCAAGGATCAGAAGGGCGCGCCCACCCGCGGCAAGAAGGGTCCCCGGGTCGAAAAGACCGAGACCATCTCGCGGCAGGACCTGGTCGCCCTTGCCCAGCAGCGCGCCTACGTCCCCGTTCGCGGCCACAAGAAGAAGAGCGCCAAGAAGGGCAAGTCCACCGAGATCACCGAGATGTCCGAGCACAAGAAGGTCCTGCACATCGAGGAGACCATCACGGTCGCCGAGATGTCCCAGGCCATGGGCGTCAAGGCCGCCGACCTGATTCGCAAGCTGATGGCGGCCGGCAAGATGGTCACCCAGAACCAGCCCATCGACTTCGAGACCGCGACCACGCTGGCCGCGGGCAGCGGCTGGAAGGTGGAGAAGGTCGGCTTCGAGATCGGCGAGTTCATCGAGGAGACCGAGGACAAGCCGGAGGACATGGCGCAGCGTCCGCCCGTGGTCACCATCATGGGCCACGTCGACCACGGCAAGACCTCGCTGCTCGACGCCATCCGCAAGGCGCACGTGGCCGAGGGCGAGGCCGGCGGCATCACCCAGCACATCGGCGCCTACTCGGTCGACGTGGTGGGCTCCGACGGCGGCGAGCTGTCGATCACCTTCCTCGACACGCCTGGCCACGAAGCCTTCACGGCCATGCGCGCCCGCGGCGCCAACGTCACCGACATCGCGGTGCTGGTGGTCTCTGCCGACGACGGCGTCATGCCGCAGACCGTCGAGTCCATCAACCACGCCAAGGCCGCCGAAGTGGTGGTGGTGGTGGCCATCAACAAGATCGACAAGCCCGGCGCGCAGCCCGACCGCATCAAGCAGCAGCTCTCGGAGCACGGCCTGGTCGCGGAAGAGTGGGGCGGCGACACCATGATGGTGCCCGTCTCGGCCCGCACCGGCGAAGGCATCGAGAAGCTGCTCGAGTCGATCTTGCTGCAGGCCGAAGTGCTGGAGCTCAAGGCCAACCCGCACAAGCCGGCCACCGGCGCGGTCATCGAAGCGAAGTTGGAGAAGGGCCGCGGCCCCGTGGCGACCGTGCTGGTGCAGGACGGAACGCTGCACGTGGGCGACGCCATCGTCACCGGCAACCACTTCGGCCGCGTCCGCGCGATGATGAACGAGCACGGCGAGCAGGTCGACGACGTCCCGCCGGGCTTCCCGGTGGAGGTCCTCGGTCTGGACGGCGCGCCCGACGCGGGCGAGGAGTTCAACGTGGTCGAGGACGAGGCGACTGCCGCCATCGTCGCCGAGCACCGCACCACCAAGGCGCGCGACAAGGAGCTGTCGAAGTCGACCAGGCTCACCATCGACGACATCCTCGCCAAGGGAAAGAAGGACGAGTCGAAGGTCCTCAAGATCATCGTCAAGGCCGACGTGCAGGGCTCGGTCGAGGCGCTGCGTCTGGCGCTGGTGAAGCTCTCCACCGCCAAGGTGGCGGTCGACGTCATCGACTGGGGCGTGGGCAACGTCACCGAGAGCAACGTGCACCTGGCGGTCGCCTCCAAGGCGATGATCGTCGGCTTCAACGTGAAGCCCGAGTCGAAGGCCGCGGAGACGGCTTCGTCGCTGGGCGTGACGCTGAAGCACTACAGCATCATCTACGAGGCGCTCGACGACGTGAAGCTGGCCATGGAAGGCCTGCTCGAGTCCATCATCAAGGAGAAGGTCGTCGGCCACGCCAAGGTGCTGCAGATGTTCAACGTGCCCAAGCTGGGCGCCATCGCGGGCTCGTCGGTCACCGACGGCAAGATCACTCGCGCCTCGATGGTCCGGCTGCTCCGCGACAAGAAGTCCATCATCACTTCCAAGATCGCCTCGCTCCGCCGCTTCAAGGACGACGTGAAGGAAGTCGACATGGGCTACGAGTGCGGTATCGGCATCGAGAACTTCACCGACTTCCAGCCGGGAGACGTCATCGAGGCCTACGAGCTGGAGACGATCCGGCCTTCGCTCACGTAAGCTTTCCGCGGGCCGGAGGGCTAGCAATCGCCTCCGCCCGAGAGTGTCTCAATGGTCGTCGGCATCCTGCGCCTCACGTTCTACATTCCCGGCGCGGCGTCGCTGAAGGACAAGCGGCAGGTCTTGCGCAAGGTCGTGGACCGGCTGCGCGCGCGCTTCAACGTCAGCGTCGCCGAGGTGGGCGACAACGACGTCTGGCAGCGCGCCGTGGTGGGCATCTGCGCGGTGGCCAACGACCACAGCTTCGTCAACGAAGTCTTGGACAAGTGCGCGCGCGACGCGGGCAACATCGCGGAGATCATCAACCGCGAGATCGAGATCGAGACTTACTCGGAGATGCAGTCGGATTTCGCCATGAAGCCCGACCTGGACTTGCCGGAAGCAGGCAAAAAGCAGTCTGATGAGCCGGAAGATCCACCGGGTCCAGAGCTGACAGGCTTTCTCACCGAGGAGGATTTCGAATGACCACGCACAACCGGCCCGATCGCGTGGGGCAGCAGATCCAGCAGCTGCTCGGGGAAATCTTCGCGCGCGGCATGCGCGACCCGCGCATCGGCTTCGTCACCATCACGGGCGTGAAGATGTCGCCCGACCTGCGCGAGGCCCGCGTCTACTGGGCGGTGCACGGCGAGGGCGACATCCGCAAGCACACCGCCAAGGGCCTGGAGAGCGCGCGGGGCTTCTTGCGGCGCGAGATCGGCGCGTCGCTGAAGCTGCGCGTGGTGCCCGACGTGCACTTCACCTACGACGAGGCCATCGACCGCGGCGATCGCATCGAGCAGCTTCTCAAGAAGGTGAAGGACGACGACAAGGAGCGCGGGCAGTGAAGGCGCTCAACAAGCTGGCTGAGAAGGTCGACTGGCAGCCGGCGGAGAACCTGCCGCGGGTGGTGGATGCCCTGCGGAGCGCGCGCCGGGTTTTGCTGACCATGCATCGCGGACCCGACGGCGACGCCTTGGGCTCGGCGCTAGCCCTGGGAAACGCGCTGCGCGAGCTGGGGCGGGACGTCACCGTCTACAACCCCGACGATTTGCCTTACAACTTTCGCTTCCTGGCCGGCGCGTCGCAGGTGGTGAAGTCCTTGCCCGCGGATGCTTCGTTCGACGTGACGGTGTCCACCGACGCGGGCTCCTTCGCGCGGCTGCCCGACGGCGTGCCCGCGAAGCCCGCGCGCGGTGTGCTGCTGAACCTCGATCACCACATGACCACCGAGCCGTTTGGCGACGTGAACTACGTCGACCCCGAGGCGGCCGCGGTGGGAGTGCTGGTCTACAAGATCATCCGTGGCCTGGGACACGCGGTCTCGCGCGATTCGGCGGAGTGCATCTACGCCAGCATCCTGGCCGACACGGGCTGCTTCCGTTATTCGAGCACCGACCCTGAATGCCTGCGCATCGCGGCCGAGCTGATCGAGGCCGGCGTCGAGCCGTGGGAGATGACGGTCAAGGTGTACGAGATGCAGCCGCTGGCGCGCATGAAGCTGCTGGCGGAGGTGCTCTCGACCTTGGAAGTGAAGGGCCGCCTCGCCACCATCACCATCACCAACGAGATGCTCGCCCGCACCGGCAGCGACCTGGACCTGACCGACGGCTTCATCAACTACGCGCGCTCGGTGGACGGCGTCGAGGTGGCCGCCAGCTTTCGCGAGCCCTCGGACGGCGGCCCTTGGCACATCAGCTTCCGCTCGCGCGGGCGGGTGAACGTCGCCGCCATCGCGCAGGCGTTCGGCGGCGGCGGGCACCACAACGCCGCGGGTTGCGCCATCGACGGCGAAGCGGGCGCGGTTCGCGCGCGGATTTCCGAAGAGATCGAGAGAGCACTGAATGTCTGAGCTGTCGGGCGTGGTCGTGGTGGACAAGCCGTCGGGGCCCACCAGCTTCGATGTCGTGCGTCGCGTGAAGGGCCTCTTCAAGACCAAGCGCTGCGGGCATACCGGCACGCTCGATCCGACCGCGACGGGCGTGCTGCCCATCTGCATCGGCGACGCCACCAAGGTGGCCACCTTCGTGTCGGAGGGCGAGAAGGAGTACGCCGCGACGGTGCGCTTCGGCGCGACCACGGATACGCAGGACGCGGCCGGACGCATCCTCGAGACCCGCGAGCTGGGCGACCTGACCGAAGAGCGCGTGCGCAAGGAGCTGGAGGCTTTCGTCGGTCTGATCGAGCAGACGCCGCCTATGTATTCGGCGCGCAAGATCGACGGGAAGCGCTTGTACGAGATGGCGCGCGAAGGCGTCGAGGTGGAGCGCGAGGCGCGGCAGATTCACATCGACGAAGCGAAGATGACCTTCTTCCGGCCGCCGGACGCCGGCATCTTCGTGCGCTGCTCGAAGGGAACTTATCTGCGAACGCTGGCGCACGATCTTGGGCAGCGCCTGGGCTGCGGCGCGCACTTGCGCGAGCTGAAGCGGGTGCGGGTGGGGCCGTTTGCCATCGAGGATTCCGTCGGGCTGGATACGCTGATGGCGGCTTCCAAAGAGGGCGGCCGCGCGGCGCTGGACAAGTGGCTGCTGCCGCTCTCTCGGGCGCTGGATGATCTGGCGGAGCTGCAGCTGGATCTGGCGATCTCTCGCCGGGTGGCGCACGGGCACGCGCCGGGGCCGGCGGACTTGTCGCGCCTGCGGGCGCCGCCGTTCCCGCGCGGCCGGAAGGTGCGGCTGGTGGACCCTGACTCGCGCGTTCTGGCGGT
>DATBAA010000480.1:0-8621 GCA_036271755.1 Myxococcales bacterium
AGGAATGAAGTTGCGCCGCCGGATCTCGAGCGGATCCTCGCCGCGCGCATCGGCCGCCAGATCCATCATCCTCTCGATGAGATAGCAGGCCTCGGGACGTCCGGCGCCGCGATACGCGTCGATAGGCGTCGTATGCGTGAACGCCGCGGTCACCGCGCAATGAATGGCGGGGATCTCATAGGTTCCCGAGAGCAGCGTTCCATATAAGTAAGTGGGAATGGCCGGCGCGAAGAGCGAGAGATAAGCGCCCATGTTGGCCACCGTCTTGACGCGCAAGCCGGTGACCTTGCCTTCGGCCGAGAGCGCCATCTCCGCCTCGGTGTGGTGGTCGCGGCCGTGCGCGTCGGTCAAGAACGCCTCGCGCCGGTCGGAGGTCCACTTCACCGGCCGGCCCAAAATGCGCGCCGCCCAGACCACCACGCACTCTTCCGGGTAGACGAAGATCTTCGAGCCGAACCCGCCGCCGACGTCCGGCGAGATGACCCGCAGCTTGTGCTCCGGCATGGCCAGCACGAACGCCGACATGATGAGCCGGTGCACGTGCGGGTTCTGGGTGGTGATCCAGAGCGTGACGTCGCCGGTGCCCAGGTTGCAATTGGCCATGCAAGCGCGCGGCTCGATGGCGTTGGGCACCAGGCGGTGGTTGCGGAAATTCTGTTTGATCACCTTGGCGGCGGAGGCGAAGGCCTTGTCGGTGGCCGCCTCATCGCCCAGCGTCCATTGGAAGCAGGTGTTGTTGGCGATCTCGTCGTGGACCTGCGGCGCGCCGGGCTTCACGGCCGCAGCGCAGTCGGCCACCGCCGGCAGCGGCTCGTAATCGACCTCCACCAATTCGGCGGCATCGCGGGCCGTATAAGGTGAGTCGGCGATGACTACAGCCACCGCGTCGCCCATGTAGCGCGCGCGATCGACGGCCAATGAATGGCGGGCTGGAATCTTGATGCCCGGAATCAACCAGCCGGTGGGAATGGGCAAGAGGCCGCCCGCGACCAGATCCTTGCCGGTATAGATGGCGACGACGCCCTTGAGCTTCTTCGCGGCCGCGATGTCGATCTTGTTGATCTTCGCGTTGGCGTGCGGGCTGCGCACGAAGGCCGCGTGCGTGGTGAAGGGCAGCTTCACGTCGTCCACGTAAGTGCCCCGGCCGGTGATGAGCCGCGGGTCCTCGCGCCGCTTGATGCGCTTTCCAAAGAGCTTGTCGTCGCTCATGGCGTGCCTTCTTTGGCGGCCTGCTGCACGGCCTTGACGATGTTGTTGTAGCCGGTGCAGCGGCAGAGGTTGCCCTCGAGGCCGGCGCGGATCTCGTGCTCGGTCGGGTCGGGGTTGCGCTTCAAGAGCGAGCACGCCGACATGATCATTCCCGGAGTGCAGAAGCCGCACTGCAGGCCGTGGCAGTCCCAGAACGCCTGCTGCATGGGGTGCAGCTTTCCGTCCTGCGCCAGGCCCTCGATGCTGGTGACGCCGCGGCCGTCTGCCTGGAGCGCGAACATGCTGCAGGACTTCACCGCCTCGCCGTCGAGGTGCACCGTGCAGGCTCCGCATTGGCTGGTGTCGCAGCCGACGTGCGTGCCGGTGAGGCCGAGCGTTTCGCGGAGAAAATGAACCAGGAGCATTCGAGGCTCGATGTCACGAGTCTCGATTGCCCCGTTGACGGTGATCGTCACGGACGCCATGCAAACCCCTTTCGCGGCAACGTGGTGCCCACGAAATATGAGCCAGACCGGCTAACATCCGGCGTCCAACCGGTCACTACGCAGCGCGCTACGGAAGGCTGGCCGTTCGCGCGGGCGTGCAAGGAGCGCCGGCGTCCATCCAGGTCTTGAAGGCGCGGACGAACTCCGGGTGGGCGATGGCCACCGGCGCGCGGCCATAGCCCGGAGACCAGCCCCACATCACCAGCGGGTCGGAGGAGACGTGCTTGAAGAGCGCGGCCATGTCCTTACCGCCGTTCTTCTTCTCGTCCTTGAGCTGCTCGCAGAGCGCGCTCGACGACATGCCCGCGAAGACCATCTTGTGCTCGGGCGGCGGCAGCTTCCAGCCGGTCGAGACTCCGGGCGGCATGTGCGCGCCGTAGCTCGCGGGAGGATTTGCCACGCTGTGGCAGGTGGTGCAGGCAAGGCCCGTCGCGCCCTTGCCCTCGGGCCCGCGGGTGACGAACTGCGGATGCAGATGCGCGTCATCGCCTTGCGTGGGCTGATCGCCCGTCGGGTGGCAGTTCACGCAGCGCGGGCTCTGCAGCACGGTCTTCACCGTCTCGAACGCGGCGATGGGGTCTGCCTTGGCGGCTTGCGGAGCCGTGTCGGCGTGCGAGCAGGCCACCGCGAATGCGGCCAGAACGAAGAGCGCCCGCATCACGCGAGCCTCAAGGGCAGCGTGCGCAGGCGCTGCTTGGTGATGGCGTAGACCGCGTTCGCGACGGCGGGGATGATCGGCGGCGTGGCCGGCTCGCCGACGCCTCCCATCTTTTCACCGCTGTCGATGATCTTCACCTCGACCTTGGGCATCTCCGGCAGCCGCAGCATTTGATAGTCGTGGAAGTTGCTCTGCTCGACCTTGCCGTCCTTCAGGGTGATCTCGCCGTAGAGCCCCGCGGTGAGGCCGTAGACGATCGAGCCCTGCACCTGCGCCTCGACCGCCAGCGGATTCACCGCCATGCCGCAGTCGATGGCCGCCGCCACCTTGTGCACCCGAATGGTCTTGTTGACCGCGTCCACCGACACCTCAGCGCATTGCGCGACGATGGTGCCGAACGATTCGTGGACCGCGAGGCCACGGCCTCGTCCCTCCGGCAGCGGCGTGCCCCAGCCGCCCATCTGCGCGGCGGTCTTGAGCACGTTGGCGAAGCGCGGCTTTTCGGCCAGCAGCGCGAGGCGGAACTCGAGCGGGTCCTGCCCGGCCGCGTAGGCCAGCTCGTCGACCATGCTCTCCATCGCGAAGGCCGTGTGCGTGTTGCCGACCGAACGCCAGAAGTGGATCGGCACCGGGTTCACCGTGGTGTGCAAGCCGAACGAGCGCGCCTTGGCTGCCTCGAAGTAAGGCGAGTCCGCGGCGCCTTCGGTGGAGGTGGGGTCGATGCCGTTCTTCACCATCATCGGCTCGAAGATGGTGCCCTTCATGATCGACTGGCCAACCGCGACGTGCTTCCAGGCGATCAGCTTGCCCTTGGCGTCCAGGCCCGCGCTGATGCGGTGCAGGAACGCCGGGCGATAATAACCACCGCGCATGTCGTCTTCGCGGGTCCAGACGGTCTTCACGGGGACGCCCGCCGCCTTGGCCACCTGCACGGCCTCGCTGACGAAGTCCGCGCGCGGGCTGCCGCGCCGGCCGAAGCCGCCGCCCAGGAAGGGCGTGTGGACCTTCACCTTGTCCGGGGTGATGCCGAGGATCTTCGCCGCGGCGCCCTGGTCGATCTGCTGGAACTGCGTGCCCACCCAGAGCTCGCACTCGCCGTTCTCGATCTTCACCGTGCAGTTGAGCGGCTCCATGGTGGCGTGGGCCAGATAGGGCGCCTCGTACACCGCATCGACCTTCTTCGCGGCGGAGCCCAGCGCTGCATCCACATCTCCGGCAGGCTTCGCCGCCTGGTCGCCGGGCTTCGTCGAGAGCACGCGATATTCCGCCCACTGCTTCTCACTGTCGACGACGGGGCCGTTCTCCCAGTTGATGGTCAGCGCATCCCGCCCGAGCTTCGCGGCCCAGAAATTCTTGGCGATGACCGCGACGCCGGTCGGCACCTGCACCACCTGTTCGACGCCTTTGATCGCCTTGGCCTTGCTGGCGTCGAACGAGACGACCTTGCCGCCGAAGACCGGCGCGCGAGCCACCAGCGCGGTCCGCAGCCCTTCGAACTGCACGTCGATGCCGAACTTCGCGCTGCCGTTCGTCTTCTCGGGCGTGTCGAGCCTTCGCACCTGCTTGCCGATGTATTTCCAGTCCGCCTTCTTCTTCAGCTTCACTTCCTTTGGCGGCGGAAGCTGCATCGCTGCGTCGGCCAGCGCGCCGTAGGAGATCTTCTCCTTGCCGTTCAAGACGAAGCCATTCTCGGTGCGCAGGTGCTTCGCGCTCGTCTTCCACTTCGTCGCCGCCGCGCGCACCAGCATGTCGCGCGCCATCGCGCCCACTTCGCGATAGCGGCCAAACTCGGTGCGCATGGTGCTGGAGCCGCCCACCGCCATGATGCCGAACTCCAGGTGCGCGTACGCCTGCGCCGCGGGCGAGTGCTCGACCTTCATCTTCGACCAGTCGCACTCCAGCTCTTCGGCGATGAGCATGGCGAGGCCGGTCCAGTTGCCCTGGCCCATCTCCGAGTGCCCGATCTGCACGGTGACGGTGTCGTCCGGCGAGATGTGGATGAAGGCGTTGGGGTCTGTCTTCGGCTTGGGTGGCTGCATCGCCGCCGCGCGGCCGGTCCGCGGCATGTGGAAGGCGATGACGAGGCCCGCGCCGGTTCCCAGCAGCTCGCGTCTGGAGAGGCTCATCGCGCGGCCCTCTTCACCGAGATGGCGCGCCGCACCGCTTCGCGCACGCGCTGGTAGGTGCCGCAGCGGCAGATGTTGCCGGCCATGGCCAGGTCGATCTCGTCGTCGCTGGGGTCGGGCTTCTCCGCCAGCAGCGCCGCCGCGCTCATGATCTGCCCCGACTGGCAGTACCCGCACTGCACCACGTCCGCCTCCGCCCAGGCCTGCTGCACCGGGTGCGAGCCGTCGGCCGAGAGGCCTTCGATGGTGGTGACCTTCTTCCCCTGCGTGGCGGAGACGGGCAGCACGCAGGAGCGCACCGCCTTGCCGTCCAGGTGCACCGTGCAAGCTCCGCACTGGGCCATTCCGCACCCGAACTTGGTGCCCGTGTAGCCGAGGCCGTCGCGAAGCGCCCAGAGCAGCGGCGTTTCGCCGTCCACGTCGACCTGCTTCACCGACCCATTGACGTCGAGGTTCATGGAAGCGCTTTACTGCTAGCGACCGTGCGAGTCCAGCCTCAGACAAAAGAGTCGTTTTCCAGTGGAGAATCCACGTCCTGACGCTGCATACTGTGGCGGCTGATCGCCGTAGGAGGAGTTGAAGCCGTGAACCATCCGCTGCCGATCCCTCAGATCTACAAGCCGAAGCACCACCTTCGCATCGTGACGGCCGCGTCGCTCTTCGACGGCCACGACGCCGCCATCAACGTCATGCGCCGGATCATGCAGGCCTCGGGGGCCGAGGTCATCCACCTGGGGCACAACCGGTCGGTCGCGGAGATCGTCCGCTGCGCCATCCAGGAGGACGCGCAGGCCATCGCCATCACGTCGTACCAGGGCGGCCACGTCGAGTTCTTCAAGTACATGATCGACCTCATCCGCCAGGCGGGCG
The DNA here is from genome assembly GCA_036271755.1 of Myxococcales bacterium. GTDB lineage: Bacteria > Myxococcota > Myxococcia > Myxococcales > 40CM-4-68-19 > 40CM-4-68-19. Next base: position 5,349 of record DATBAA010000480.1, read on the forward strand.
CCCACATCGAGGTGTTCGGGGGCGGAGGCGGAACCATCCTGCCCGAGGAGATCGCCGAGCTGCACGCCTACGGCGTCACGCGCATCTACGCGCCCGACGACGGCCGGCGCATGGGCCTGCAGGGCATGATCAACGACCTGCTGGAGCGCAGCGACTTCGAGAAGCGCGCCCCGGACTTCTCGGCGCTGCTGGCCGAGCTGCCGAAGCGAGACCCGAAGGCCATCGCCGGGCTCATCACCATCGCGGAGAACTTTCCCGAGGCGGGCGAGCGGCTGCGCGAAGCCTTGAAGGCCAGGACCAGCAAGCGCCCGCCGGTGCTGGGCATCACCGGCACGGGCGGCGCGGGCAAGTCGAGCCTCATCGACGAGCTGGTGCGCCGCTTCCTCGACGGCGATCCGAAGCAGACCGTGGCGGTGCTTTCGATCGATCCCTCCAAGCGCAAGACGGGCGGCGCGCTGCTGGGCGATCGCATCCGCATGAACGCCATCGACGATCCGCGCGTCTACATGCGGTCCTTGGCGACGCGCCAGTCGAACCTGGCGCTCTCCAAATACGTGGCCGACGCCATCGAGATCTGCTGCGCCGCGGGCTTCGACCTGGTCATCGTCGAGACCTCGGGCATCGGCCAGTCGGACACGGAGATCGCGGACCACGCCGACGTTTCGCTCTACATCATGACGGCGGAGTACGGCGCGGCGACGCAGCTCGAGAAGATCGACATGCTCGACTTCGCCGACCTGGTGGCCATCAACAAGTTCGACAAGCGCGGCTCGCTGGACGCGCTGCGCGACGTGCGCAAGCAGTGGAAGCGCAACCACAACGCCTTCGCGCTCCCCGACGAGGAAGTGCCCGTCTACGGCACCATGGCTTCGCAGTTCAACGAGCCGGGCATGAACCAGCTCTACGCCGCGGTGGTCGATACGCTGCAGCGCAAGACGGGCGCGCAGTTCGGCGTCCGCGAGGCCGTCACCGCCACGTCCGCGAAGAGCTGGATCATTCCGCCCGATCGCACGCGCTATCTCGCCGAGCTGGTGGAGACCTGCGATTCGTACGACGCCTGGGTGAAGGCGCAGGCGGCCATCGCGCGGCGCATGTACCAACTGCGCGGCACCATCGATGCGCTGCGCGCCAACGTCGGCAAGGCGCGGCTCGAGATCGTCGAGCCCGAAGGCAAGGACGACGTGGTGCAGGTGCGGCAGCACATCGAAGGCGAGCCCAAGTGGGTGGGCGAGCTCGAAGCGTTCTATGCCGACCTGGAGAACCGGCTGCACCCGGAGTGCAAGCGTTTGCTGGAAGAGTGGCCGGCCACCAAACGGCGCTATGCCGCCGCCAAGTACCAGTTCCAGGTGCGCGAGAAAGTCGTCGAGCTCGATCTCTTCACCGAATCGCTCTCGCACCTGCGCATTCCCAAGGTGTCGCTGCCCAAGTACGAAGACTGGGGAGACATCCTCACCTGGCTCTTGCGCGAAGGCCCGCCGGGCCAGTTTCCCTTCACCGCGGGCGTCTTTCCGCTCAAGCGCGACAACGAAGATCCGGCGCGCATGTTCGCGGGAGAGGGCGGGCCAGAGCGCACCAACCGGCGCTTTCACTACGTCTCGCGCGGCCTGCCGGCGAAGCGGCTCTCGACGGCGTTCGACTCGGTCACGCTCTACGGAGAAGACCCCGACCAGCGGCCGGACATCTACGGCAAGGTCGGCAACTCGGGCGTCAGCATCGCCAGCCTGGACGACGCCAAGAAGCTCTACTCAGGCTTCGATCTGGCGGACCCGTCGACGTCGGTCTCCATGACCATCAACGGCCCGGCGCCCATGCTGCTGGCGTTCTTCTTGAACGCGGCGGTGGACCAGGGCTGCGAGAAGTGGATCAAGGCGCACGGCAAGGTGAAGGAGATCGAGGAGAAGATCGACACGCTCTACGCGAAGCGCGGCGTGCAGCGGCCGCGCTACCAGGGCGCCATTCCCGAAGGCAACGACGGCCTGGGCTTGATGCTCTTGGGCGTCTCGGGCGACGAGGTGCTGCCGCGCGAGGTGTACGAAAAGATCCGCGCGGCCACGCTCTCGCAGGTGCGCGGCACGGTGCAGGCGGACATCCTCAAGGAGGATCAGGCGCAGAACACCTGCATCTTCTCGACCGAGTTCGCGCTGCGGATGATGGGAGACATCCAGCAGTACTTCATCGACAAGAAGGTGCGGAACTTCTACTCGGTGTCGATCTCCGGCTACCACATCGCCGAGGCCGGGGCGAACCCCATCTCGCAGCTCGCGTTCACGCTCGCGAACGGCTTTACCTTCATTGAATATTACTTATCGCGCGGCATGAAGGTCGACGACTTCGCGCCCAACTTGTCGTTCTTCTTCTCCAACGGCATGGACCCGGAATACACCGTCATCGGCCGGGTGGCGCGGCGCATCTGGTCGCGGACCATGCGGGACAAGTACGGCGGCAACGAGCGCTCGCAGAAGCTGAAGTATCACATCCAGACCTCGGGCCGGTCGCTGCACGCGCAGGAGATCTCGTTCAACGACATCCGCACCACGCTGCAGGCCTTGCTCGCCTTGCAAGACAACTGCAACTCACTGCACACCAATGCCTATGACGAAGCCATCACCACGCCGACGGAGGAGAGCGTGCGGCGGGCGCTGGCCATTCAATTGATCATCAACAAAGAGTTCGGGCTGATGAAGAACGAGAACCCCACCCAGGGCTCCTTCATCGTCGAGGAGCTGACCGATCTGGTGGAGCAGGCCGTGCTGACGGAGTTCCGTTCGCTGTCGGACCGCGGCGGCGTGCTGGGCGCCATGGAGCGCATGTACCAGCGGTCGAAGATCCAGGAGGAGTCGCTCTACTACGAGACCCTCAAGCACGAGGGGACGCTGCCGCTCGTCGGCGTGAACACCTTCCTCGACCCGAAGGGCTCGCCCACCGTGACGCCGCCGGAGGTGATCCGCGCGACGAAAGAGGAGAAGGACTACGCCATCGCGGCGCGCGACGCGGTGTGGAAGCGCAATGAGGCCTCCTCGGCGGCGGCGCTTTCGCTGGTGCGGCGGGCGGCGCTCGAGAACGGCAACCTGTTCAGCGCGCTGATGGAGGCCGCCAAGGTCTGTACGCTCGGCCAGATCTCACGCGAGCTCTATCAGGTCGGCGGCCAGTACCGCCGCAACATGTGATGGCCGGTCCGTTGCCCACGCTCGAGCAGTGGCGCGCTCTCGTCGAGAAGGAGCTCAAGGGCGCGTCGTTTGAAAAGGCGCTCGTCTACCAGGCGTTTCCGGGCGT
>DATBAA010000481.1:0-8441 GCA_036271755.1 Myxococcales bacterium
GAGCTCATCCACATCGGCCAGATGGTCTTGCTCCAGGGCGGCAGCATCGACGTGTTCATCGACGCCGTCTTCAACTACCCGACGCTCTCAGAGCTCTACAAATACGCCGCCTACGACGGCCTGGGCAACCTCGCCCGCCGATCGATGACTCCTTCTCAGCTACGCGACGAGCTGCACGAACGCTGAGTCAGGAGTCTCGACCTGGGGCTGTCACAGTTTGGTGGGATCTATACCGACGCTCTCGAGCTTTGCGTTCGCGCGTAAAAGACGCTCTCTCATTGTGTCATTATTCTTTTTGCCGAGCTCAAGCTCAGCAAAAAGCTGACGCACGTACTCGGTGTTCGATTTTCCCTGAGACCCTGCGGAGGCAAAGGCCTTCTTGCTGATTTTTGTCACGTTCTTGCAGTCGTAGGCTCCGTCGGTCGTTTCAAGCAGAACTACGTTCCCGGTCAGAAGACCGAAGCGCTTTTTTACGCCTCCGATGTCGACGCCGAAAGCGTCAGCAACTTCGCGCTCAGATACAGAGCGACCGTCTTTGGCTGCTTTACTCAGAAAATCGTACAAGCGGTCCGAATCCAAATTCGACATAACTTCAACCTCCGGAAATAGGCAGTAATGAAAGCTAGGAGAGTCCAAGCTGATTCGCAAATGGCGAAGCACGAAGAAAGGCTCGACAAGAACGAAGAGCGCCTTCTATGGTCGTTCGCGATGCGTCGAATTCTAGCTCTCATCGTGGCTACGGCATGTAGCGAGCCGGTGCAGCCGGCGTTCGTGATGCCGAGGAACATCGAGGATGCGCGCGGGAGGCTGCTGGTGGCCATACCTGAAGGCCGCGAGATCGAAGGCGCCCGGCAGTGGATGGCGGAGCATCACTTCCAGTGCGACCCGCCCATGCCGTCGGCCGCCGAAGCCCACGCGCAGATCTGCAGGCCCGAAGCGACCGCGCCAGCCGATGCCGGCTGGCGCAAGTGGGAAGTCGTCCTGCTGGAGCGAAGAGGCCGCCTGGCCGACGTCCAGGTCCGGTGAAGCTCCGGACGCCGGACACCAGCTCTACTGAGAGAAGCCTTCCAGCTGGTAGTGGGCTTCGATGCGCTTGAGCGCCAGCACCATGGCCGCGGTCCGCATGTCGACTTCCTTGCCGATGCAGTAGCGCGTGCTGTTGTGCGTGGCCGTCCGGCGCGGGGTGTTGCGCGAGATGTCGCGGATGATGCGGTAGTTGGACTTGATGGCCTGCTCCAACCGGCCGTTCACTTCCGTCTCGCTCCAGTGCTCCATGCGCTTGTTCTGGATCCACTCGTAGTAGCTGACGGTGACGCCGCCGGCGTTGCCGATGATGTCCGGAATCAGCTCGATGCCGCGCTTGGCCAGCACGCGATCGCCTTCGGGAGTGGTCGGGCCGTTGGCGCCTTCGGCCACCAGCTTCACCTTGAGCCGCTCTGCCACGGGGCCGGTGATCTCGCCGCCCAATGCCGCCGGAATGGCGATGTCGGCGTCCACGTCCCAGAGGTCCAGCTTGTTGATCTGCTGCGCCTTCGGATAGCCGGCGACGGTGCGGCGCAGGTTCGACGGGTTGTCGTAGACGTAGGCGATGAGGTCCGCGATGTCGATGCCGTCGGGGTTGAAGATGGTGCCGCCGGCGTCGTTGACCGCGCGCAGCTTGGAGCCGAGGCCGCTCAAGATCTCCGCTGCGTTGGAGCCGACGTTGCCGAAGCCCTGGAGGATGAAGGTCGACCCGGCGGGCGTGGTGCCGCGGTCCGCGAACCACTCTTGGATGGTGTAGGCGAGGCCCTGGCCGGTCGCTTTCACGCGGCCTTCCGAGCCGCCGATGCGGGTGTCCTTGCCGGTGACCACGCCGCGCAGCTTGTGGCGCTCGCGCTCGCCGTCGGTGTACTGGCGAAGCAACAAACCCATGATGGTGCCGTCGGTGCCGACGTCGGGCGCGGGGATGTCCAGGTCCGGTCCGACCAATGGCTTGAGCTTGTACATGTAGCGCAGCGTCAGCGCTTCCAGCTCTTCCGAGCTGAGGCTGCGCGGGTCTACGCGGATGCCGCCCTTGCCGCCGCCAAACGGCACGTCGGCGATGGCGGTCTTCCAGGTCATCTCCGAGGCCAGCGTCTTGAAGAGGTCGAGCGAGACGTCCTGGTGGTAGCGCGTGCCGCCCTTGTACGGACCGCGCGCCTGGTTGTGCTGCACGCGGTAGGCCTTGAAGCGCTCTGGCTTGCCGGGCAGCACCTTGTAGAGGCCCTTGCCCTTGAGGCGCACCACGCCTTCGCGCATCTGCACGTTGGCGTTGATGAGCGCGCGCCGCTTGAAGACGAAGCTGCCGTCCAGGAGCGGCTCGAGACCGTCGGGCAGAAGCTCGCTGTCGCCCAGGTCGTTGTACTTGTCCGCGTCCTTCGCGGGCAGGGGCGTGAGGCGGGTGTGCAGCTTCACCGTCACGTAGAAGATGTGCTCGTAGTCCGGCTCCTCGAGCTCCATGCGCACGCGCCGGTCGAGACCGATGAGGTCCGCCGCGTGCTGGAAGACCTGCATGGCCTCCGTATAGATGGTGGAACGCCTGGGCTCGTTTACGCGCCGCTCTTGTCCTGCCAAGGGGCCTCCCGCGAAAAGGGGCTGCGTTCTAGGTGCGAATGCCCCGCCTGTCAACGTGCGCCGCGTTACTTTTGCGCAGCCCCCAAAGAACGCAAGAAAGGCACCATTGCTGCGATTTCTTCGGGGCTCAGCCGATCGGCGAAGGAGATCATTCCGCGCTTCTTCCCGCCGTACGTGATGACGTGGATGATGTGCTCGTTGCTGGAGGCCTTTTGCCAGGCCGTGCTGGTGAAGTCAGGCACGCCCAGCTCCTCGCCGCGGCGGGTCTGGCCCTTGCCGTCGAAGCCATGGCAGACCGCGCAGCGGCGTCCGTAGATCTCGCCAGACGCGGTCATCTCAGCGGCCGTTGGGGGAACGACGGGAGCTGGCGCGGGCAGGTTGGCTTGCGCGAGCAGGACGAACAACAACGCAATCATTCAGGCTCCTCGACACCACGGCTTCCCTTGGTAATAGGCGGCGAGCGTAGGGTCGCGCAAGAAACGCGTCCGGTAGGATGTTGAGCCACACCCTACGTGTACGGACGCAGCGTACTCTCTACCGCCGCGCGCAAGGCCGCGCGCGCTTCGAGCGGGAAGGCGATCTCCGCCTCGCCCGCGAAGGAGAGCGCGAGAGAGACCGCATAGGCGCTGCCTTCGCTGTCGATCCACACCTCGGCGCGCCCGTCCGGCAGCGCGCGGGCCCGCGAGCCGTAGCGGAAGAGCGCCCAGGCCGCCGCGCCGGACGAGAAGCGCAGCACCACCGGCTGCTCCCTGCCGCTGGGCAGGAAGAGCCGCTCGCGCTGGAACCGCGACGCATCGAGCGGCCCCGGGTCTTGGAAGGTGTTGCCCGTCTCGCTCACTTCCAGGATGCGGTCGACGCGGAAGGTGCGCTCCGCGCCGCGAGTCGCGTCGTGGCCGATGGCGTACCAGACGCCCGCGTGATCGATGACACCCTGCGGATGGAAGAGGCGCGCGGGCTTGGCCAGGCTGTCATAGCGCAGCGAAAGCTCGCGGCGCTGCTCGGCGGCGCGGCGCAGCGCCGGCAGCGCATCTGCGGCCTCGCGCGGCAGCGGCACCGCCGACACCAGCCGTTTCGCCAGCTGCGCATAGAGATCTCGCGCCGCCGGAGTGAGCTTGCTGGTGAGCTTGTCGAGCGCCTCGCGCACCGCGGGGTCTGCCGGGGCCACCTCTTCGCAGGCGGCGGCCAGCGCCAGCGCCTCCAGCGGTTGGAGCTGCGGCGGCCGCTCGAACGACTGATCGAGCGCGACGTGGACGCGGCCGCGCTCGTCGACGCTGATGTCGATGAGGTCGTCGGGCGAGAAGGGCGGCCGGCCCACGTAGCCCAGGAGCTCGATGTCCTCGCGCAGCTCTTCCGGCTCGATGCGCAGCTCCTTGGCCAGCTCGTCCAGCTTGATTCCTGGCCGTTTGCGGGCGAGCGGGACGACCAGCAGCAGCCTGCGCAGCCGCTCCTGCTTGCCGTAGCGCTCCGGCTTCAATGGCTTCAATTCTGGCTCGTCGATTGACGGCAGGGCGCTGCCGAGCGCGTCCGGCTCGCGCTCGAGCAGCCTTGCGATTCGCTGCAAGGCCTCGCGCAGCTTCGCGCGGGCCGCCAGCGGCTCCACGATCTCGACCTTGTCGCCGTGCTGCAGGACGGAGGGGATGAGGCCGTCGATGGAGGTGGCCGTGAAGCTGCCGCCTTCGAACGCGCGCTCGGCCAGGGCTTCGCTGCCGGGCGCGAACCTCAGGCGCACCTCCTGCGGCTTCCCGCCTTCCCACTGCCAGGGCTTGCGTCCCGCCACCGCGCCGGCGTCGAAGTCCTTGGGTGTCTCGAAGTCCGCGGAGGCCGGGTTGCGCTCGTTGACCGTCGCGGTCTCGATGCGGTCGACCACGAAGACGCGTTGGGCTTTGCGCAGGTGACAATAGCCGACCAACCGCCAGGCTCCTCCGCGGAAGGCGAGGCCCCAAGGGTCGACATCGCGGAAGGTCTTCTCTCCCGGCTTGCCGTCGAGCGAAGGCGGCGCCGAATAGACAATGTGCACGCGCTTGCGGCGCGCCACCGCATCCCCCAATTCTTTCAAGTACTGGCCGCGCCCCGGCCGCACGACGAGGAGCCGCCGCGAAGCCGAGCTGGCGGCGGCCTCGCCGCTGAGCGAGATCTTCCCCAGCGCGTGCTGCAGGTCGTGCGCAAAGGGGAAGTCGCGCGCCTCCAACGCCGCCGCGCCCGCCGCGTAGAGCGCCGCGGCCTCCTCGGGCAACAGCTTCGGATCGGGCAGGAAGTAGGTGCTGCGATCGATGCGGTAGCCGCCGGCCTCGCGCTCGTCGGCGATGGGCTCGACGTATTCGATGGGCACGCCCAGCTTGAGCAGCTCGGCCTTGTCGCGCTCGAGCTTGCGCTGGGCCGCGTCTCGCGAGCCGCCGCCGTACTCGTCGGGAAAGAGCTCGCGCAGCTCCGCGAACGGCACGGGCTCGCGGGCGCTTAGCAGGAGCGCGACCAGATCGAGGAGGCGCTCGGTCTTCTCCACTGTTACGTGCTGCTGGCCGCGGGGTCGTCCGTCTCCATGGTCCACTGGATGGCCGCGACGTTGTCGCCCGGAATCTCCACGCGCTTGCCTGCGAGCGGCCCGTCCTCGGTGCCGATGACGAAGTAGCTGTCGCCCTCCTTGTCGATCCGCGCGATGCCCGGGCCGATCTGGATGACGGTGATGTTGGGGTGCACCGGGAACCGCAAGTAGAGAATCTCGATCGACGAGGCCAATTTGCCTCCCAAAAGAAGGTGCCTTCTCGTACCCTCGCGACCGTGAAGAAGCAAGCTTTGGGGACTGCTTGCGTGGCCCTGGGCGCCGCGGGGTGGGGAACGTGGGCACTCTTCCTGCGCGGGCACGGGCTGCCGGCGCAGTGGCAGTCGCTGATGATCCTCTCGGTCATTTCACTCTGCGCGGCGCCCCTGGCCGTGCGCGATTCGCTGCGGCGCGGGCCGCGCGGTGCCGCCGCTTGGGGCGTCCTCGGACTTGCCGCGCTCACCGACGCGGGCAACTACTTCTGCTACTTCGGCGCACTCGATCGCGGGCCCATCGCGCTGGCGGTCCTGACGCATTACCTCGCGCCGGTGGTGGTGGCCGTCTTCGCGCCGCTGGTGCTTCGCGAGAGGTTGGGTTTGCGGACCGCGGCCGCGCTCTGCGTCTCTCTGGGCGGCCTCGCGCTGCTGGTGCTGGGAGACGGCGGGCTGCCACGTGCCTCGCTCTGGACCGCCGCGATGGGCGCCTGCTCCGCGCTCTTCTATGGAGCGAATACGCTGGTGACGAAGAAGCTCTTCGAGGTCTTCACCGGCGCGGAGGTGCTCTGCTACCACTGCATCGTCGCCGCCGGCCTGATGGCGCTGACCGCGGGGCCCGCGCCGCTGCCTTCCGCGTTTCTCTGGAGCCCCTTGCTCGGCGCGCTGCTGCTCGGCGCGGGCTCGTCCTCGCTCTTCTATGTCGGCCTGCGCTGGATACCGGCCTCGCGGGCGGCGGTGCTCACTTATCTCGAACCATTGGTTGCCTCATTGGTGGGTTATTTCTGCTTCGCAGAGCCTATCGGGCTCGCGGGGGCCGTGGGTGGGCTGTTGATCGTCGGGGCCGGGGCGGCGGTGGCGGTGCGAGGGCGGGCAGAGTGAGGTGTCGCATCGTCGGCTCCAGCGTTCTCTCTCGGGCGTGAACGCGTCACTGGCTGGTGAGGCGCCCTCCTCCTGAGGTTCCGCGGCGACGCGGCGGCGAGGCCTGGCTCGGTGGTTTTTGCTTTCCGGGGAAGAGGTTTGGTGATGCCGGGGCGCGATGTCGCGGCGATCGCCTTGCGGCCGCAGCGCCCCGGGTGGAAATCATCAGCAGGAAGACGGCGAGCTGTCTCACTCGAGTATTCGCGCTCGTTGTGGCGCATAGGCTGGATCCGTTGATGGGTCGCAGTCGGGGCGACAGCCTCTCGTGTCGCTGAGGGCAACGTACCACCACGCGATCACCATCTCCGGCTGCCGCGGCGCTTTTCGATCTCCGTTGCCCACTGCTGCAGCGGCTTTGCCTCGGCGTCGCGGCAGCAGGTCCGCAAGACCCAGGCCGATTGCACCAACGCCCACCGCACGGTGGATGAGCCAGCCTTGGTGATGCTCAATCGCCGTTGACGTTCCGAGCTCGAGTTCTCTCCCGGCACCAGGCCCAGATACGCTTCGACGCGATGTGCGTTGGGGAATCGAGATACCTCGTCGATCTCGCGACCGCCCGCTCGGAATGCGCACCGACGGTAGATCCATCCTGCACGACGCCTCGCTGAGAGCTCGTGCATCGCGCAGATCCGTCTTTGTCCTCCGCGCACCAACTCCGAGCGCCCGCACCAGCGTCGAGGGCACCACCCGCACCTCGTGGCCACACGCCAGCGCCGCATCTGCCACACGAAAAGTCTCGGCTGCAGTCTCCGAGACTACGCGACATCGCGGCAGCTCTCGCAGCGTCTCCGGTAGCGACGACGTCGCCACCACGAACTCGGACAGGATCCTTTACGCCCTTGGGCTTGCGATCGGGTTTATTTCGATATATCCTCTTTTCATGTTGAAGGGGACGCGGCAGTTGGAGTTCAAGGCTCATGGGTTCACGCCTCATGGAGGGCGCCGCGAGGGTGCCGGGCGGCCGAAGGGGGAGAGGGTTTCGCATCATCCGCGGCCGGCGTTCGGTCGGGTCATGCCGGCCATGATCACGCTGCGCATCAAGGACGACGTTCCTTCGCTGCGGGCGTCGCGGCGGTTCGCTGTCGTCCGGCAGGCGTTCGCGAAGGGGCGGGAGCTGCATGGCTTGCGGCTGGTCGAATTTTCGGTTCTCTCGAACCATCTGCACCTCATTGTCGAGGCGGAGAACAGCGAGTCGCTGTCGCGCGGAATGCAGGGGCTCTGCATTCGCCTGGCGAAGGCGCTCAATCGGTTTCTGCGGCGGTCGGGTGGGGTCTTTGCGGACCACTATCATTCGGTGCTGCTGCGGACGCCGACGGAGCTGGTGAATCGAATCGCTTATGTGCTCTCGAACGCGGTCCATCACTACGGCAGCGACTTCGAGGCGTGCTCGTCGCTCGAAAAAGGCGCCGGCGCGCTCTTGGCGAAGCCGCGCGGATGGTTGCTCACGTCTGGTTTCATGCGGGGGCGCGGTCCCAAGGAGCCGCGCGCTCTCGAGGCGCTGCGCAGATGGTCGATCGCGCGAAAGCTGCGCGAGATGGCGTAGGCTGCGGTGCATGCGCATCGCGGTCGTTTCGGACATTCACGGCAATCTTCCGGCGCTCGAGGCAGTGGTCGAAGACTTCAAGAGGGCCGGCGTCGATGAAGTGGTGAACCTGGGCGACAGCCTCTCCGGGCCGCTGCTGCCGAGGGAGACCGCGCAATACCTGATGGAGACGGATTGGTTTCATCTGGCCGGCAATCATGAGCGGCAGGTGCTGACGCTGCCGCCCGAGCGCACCGGACCATCAGATGCCTATGCCCGCTCGCAGCTGACTGAGCCGCAGATGAGCTGGATCAGGCAGCAGCGTCCGGTGCACAGGCTCGATGCGGACATCCTGCTCTGCCACGGCTCGCCCGGCAGCGATCTCACTCACTTGCTCATGACGCCCATAGCCGGCGGCTTTCGGCCTTCAACCGCGGACGAGGTGGAAGCGCGGCTCGAAGGCGCCAAGGACGCGCGGGTCATCTGCTGCGGCCACTCGCACGTGCCGGCCGCGGTCCGCAGCCGGAGCGGGCAGCTCGTCGTCAATCCGGGCAGCGTCGGTCTGCAAGCTTATGAAGACGATCATCCATTCATCTACAAAGTAGAGAACGGTTCGCCCGACGCCCGCTATGCCATCCTCGAGGAGCGCAAGGGCCTC
>DATBAA010000482.1:0-5168 GCA_036271755.1 Myxococcales bacterium
CGATGCGCGCTTCCTGCCCCTTGGCCTGCCAGCGCACCATCATCAGCACGTGCGCGTTGCCGAACGCCTCTCGCGGCCCGGCCGGCGGAGCCGCCAGCGCCGGAAGCGCCAAGGCAAAGATCAGTGCGGAGAACCTGCGCATCGCGTCAGCCATACTCTTACCTTCAACCATACTCTTGCGGCTCAAACGATCAAGTCAGCCAGATATCCGATGACAAAAACGTCGCCTGAATCCACCGGCATTGGAGCTCAGTTGCGCTCGTCGGGCAGGGTGATGGCCGTGCGGCTCTCGCCCGTCCCGTGGAGGATCACCAGCGCCTCCGGGGTCAGCCCCATCAGCTCGCAGGCCGAGGCGATGAAGTCGTGCGCCTCGAGGAAGTAGAGCTGCTCGCCCAGGAACGCGGCGATGAGGACGCCCCCTGCCTGCGGCAGATGCGCCCCTATAGACTCGAGGTGGTAGACGAGCTTGGGCAGCAGATCTCGCGTGAAGGCCTCGAACGTCGTCAGCACCAGCTCGTACGATCGCAGCGGCCGCGAGTCGTCGCCCGAGCGCAGCCGCTCGCGCGCGATCGCCTCGTTGGCACCCTGGGCCGGCACTCGAAGGTACGCGGGCCCGAGCAGTTGGAGGAGCCTCGGATCCATGTGCGGCAACTTAAATCATTGCCCGCGGCCGCGCGAGCGCTCGAAGAGTGAGTGTTTGCTGACGCTCAGTCTTCACTCGAAGGCGGTTCCATTCCGGCGCAAAAGTGATTACCGCTTTTCAGCCGGAGGTTCCTTGGACGAGAGAGTGCGTGAAGTGCTGGCGAGCCAGCGGGCGGGTCTCGTCGACCGTTGGGACAGACAGCTCAAGGCCGCCGCCGCGGCCGGCTTCGCCTTGGACCCGAGCACCGCCCAGGTCCTGCCGCAGCTCCTCGACGCAGCCGATCGATCGCTCGAGCGCAAGTTCCGCGCGGTCGGCGCCGATGAAACGCCGGTCGACGCCGAGGCCAAGCGGGCCGGGTTGCAGGTGGCGCTGCTGGGCGACTTCCTCTTCGACGTCGCCCTCGAGCACCTGCCGGAGATGAGCAACGTCGAGCAGCGCCGGCTCTCCGAGGCGCTGACGCAGGCCGCGGTCGAGGTGCTGGTGAAGACCTCGCTCTTGCGCGAGCAGGAGAAGCGCAAGCGCGACCACGCCCGGCTGGCCCGGCTCGCCCACGAGCTGCGCAACTCGCTCACGGCCGCGCGGCTGGCGGTCGATCTGCTGCGCCGCAAGGGCGCCATCAACAAGGACAGCAGGACCTCGCGCGCGCTCGAGAGCAGCCTTGCCCGGCTGCGCGAGGGCATCGAGGACACGCTGCTCGACGAAGCGCTGGCGGCGGGCGGGCTGCGCACCAGCCGGGTGAAGCTCAACACGGTGCTGGCCGACGCGCACGCGGCGTCGCGCGAGCTGGGCGCCTTCGACAAGAACATCAAGGTCGTGCTGGCGCGGTCGCCGGCGTTGCTCCAGGTGCAAGCGGACCCGCGCGTGCTGCGGCCCGCGGTGCGCGGGATGCTCCGCGCCGGCCTGCAGATGGCCCGCCCCGGCAGCACCGTGCTGGTCTCGGCGGTGCTGGCTCGCAACCGGGCCCGGGTGGGAATCGAAGTGCAGGACTGCACGGCCAAGCGTCTGCCGAAGCTGCCCGCACTGTCCTTTGCCCGACGCGCCGCGCGAGAACACGGCGGAGCCTTGATCGCCCGCAAAGTGCCGGGAGATGGCTGCTTCTTCGGCCTCGACCTGCCGCGCGCCGATCCTGTGTAGCGGCCGGGCTTGCGGGCGACCCATACCCTGCGCAGCTTCTTTCAGCACTGGCAGTATCAGGGAGGGGAAGTTGGATTCGAACGCACGCATCATCGCCATCTTCAACACCAGTCCAGAAGTCCTGGAGCTGGTGCGCGAGTCGCTGCAGCAGGCCGGTTTCCAGGCCGTCGTCGCCTATATCGACGATCTGAAACGCGGCCGGCTGGACATGATCCAGTTCGTCGAGGAGCACAATCCGGACGTCATCGTCTACGACGTCGCGCCGCCCTACGACACCAACTGGACTTTCCTACGGCTGATGCGGAACTCGAAGGTGATGAGCGGCCGCGCCTTCGTGGTGACCACCACCAACAAGCGCGCGCTGGAAGACTTGATCGGCCCCAACGATGCGGTCGAGCTGCTCTGCAAGCCGTACGACCTGCAGCAGATCGTCGACGCCTGCGCGGCGGCGTTCGACAAACAGGTCAAAGCAAAGACTGCGTGAGGTTTGTCGCGCGCAAGCGCGATCAGGTGCCGCGCTTGAGCTCGGTGAGGATGAGCCGCGCGATGGCCTTCAACGTCTCGTAGACGCCGTCACCCTTGGGAGCGACGGCCTCGAAGTGGGGAATGCCCTTCGGGTTCAGCAGATTCTGCAGCTCTTCCATGGGCGCGGCGTTGGGCAGGTCGCGCTTGTTGTACTGGATGACGTAGGGAATCTTGTCGAGGTCGTAGCCCTGCTCGGAGAGGTTCGTGCGCAGGTTCTCCACCGACTCGATGTTGGCCTCCATGCGCTCGATCTGCGAGTCGGCGACGAAGACCACCCCGTCCACGCCCTTCAAGATCAGCTTGCGCGAGGCATCGTAGAAGACCTGGCCGGGCACCGTGTAGAGGTGGAAGCGGGTCTTGAAGCCGCGAATTTCACCCAGCGACAGCGGCAGGAAGTCGAAGAAGAGCGTGCGCTCCGTCTCGGTGGCAAGCGAGATCATCTTGCCCTTCGCCTGCTGGTTCGTGTTCGCGTAGATGTACTGCAGATTGGTCGTCTTTCCGCACAGGCCGGGGCCGTAGTAGACGATCTTGCAGTTGATCTCGCGCGAGCTGTAGTTGATGAAACTCATGTAGGCGACGCCCCTCGTTTACTCGGAAAACAAGTTGTCGATGTCGTCGTCGGTGATCTCTGCGAACGGCGAACCCGGTCCTCCGAGCCCACCGCCCGGCGCTTGAGCCTTCTTCATCAACACGTCGAAGATCTTGTTCAGCTCGTCGGAGGCCTTCTTCACCCGCAGGCGCACGAGGCCCAAGCTGCTGCGCGAGTCGAAGATGACCACCAGGATGACCCGTCCACCGATGATGCTGATGTGCAGGTTGTCCTTCTCGCCCTCGTGAAAGAGGATGCTGAACTCTTTCTCGCCGATGAGCTTCGCGAGCCCGCCCGTGGCCGCGATGTTGCCGGCGGTGAGCGAGGCGAGCGAGGTGGTGTCGAGGTTCTCCGTCGCGCCGACAGAGGCGATCAGCTGACCGTTCTTGTCGACGAGAAAGACAATCTTGGCGTTGGCCTCGCGCGAGAGCCGCTCGCAGACCGTGCTGATCTGCTGGAACTCTTCGTCGTACATGACCATCGTCGGCCCTGCCATCGCGTGACCTCTCCAATGATGAAAGACGCGCGCGGACGCTAACAGGCTTGGCTGCCTAGGTCTACAATTCGCGGCGTCCTGAAAGCGCGCGGGCGAGAGTTATCTGATCCGCGTATTCGAGATTGGAGCCGGTAGGCACACCTTGCGCGATGCGGCTCACACGCACCCCCAGGGGTTTGAGCAGCCGCGTCAGGTAGAGCGACGTCGCCTCTCCCTCGACGGTGGGGTCGGTGGCGACGATGACCTCGATGCTCCGTCCTTCGGGCTTCCCGGCAAAGCTGTCGCGCTCCGCATCCTGGACGCGCGCCAGCAGCTCTTTGATCTTCAGCTGGTCGGGGCCGATGCCGTCGAGCGGGCTGAGCAGGCCGTGCAGCACGTGGTAGCGGCCGCGGAACTCGCGGGTGCGCTCGACGGCCAGGAGGTGCGGCACCGACTCGACCACACAGATCATCCGCGCGTCTCGCTGCGGATCGAGGCAGAGCGTGCACGGATCCTGCGCGGTCAGGTTGCAGCACTGGGAGCAGAGCCGGACTTCCACCCGCAGGGCCAGGAGCGCCTCGGCCAGATCGCGCGCGTACTCGGGCGGCGACTTGAGCACGTGGAAGGCCAGCCGCTGCGCGGTCTTCTCGCCCACGCCGGGCAGCCGCGCGAAGAGCACGGTCAACCGCGCGATGGGGTCTACCTTCACTTCGGCAGGCCGCCGCCGAAGAGGTTGCTCAGGTCGGGCATGCCGCCGGGCAGCGGCGATTCAGCGGCCGCGGCTTCGTGAGCGGCCTGGAGCGCCGCGTTCACCGCCGCCAGCACCAGATCCTCGAGCATGGGGACGTCGCGCGGATCGACGGCCTGCTTGTCGATCTGCACCTTCAGGATCTCGCCCTTTCCGCTGGCGGTGACGGTCACCATGCCGCCGCCCGCGGTGCCGACGACCTCCTTCTTGGCCAACCGCTCCTGCGCGACTTTCAAGTTCTCTTGGATCTTCTGCGCCTGTTCCAAGAGCATGCCCAGATCGATGCCACCAGCCATTTTGGTTACTCCTCGCCCAGGTCGCGCACGTCTTCGATCTCGCCGCCCAGCAGGTCGACCGCCGCGCGCACGGCCGGATGCTCCTTGGCCAGGGCGATGCGGCTCGACGACGCGGCGGCGCGCTGCTTCTGCTTCTGCTCGGCCACGCTCTCGCCCGCCTGCGTCTCTTCTTCGCTGACGATGAGCGGCGCGCGGAAGCCGAGGATCTTCTCGAAGGCCATCTCGCAGGAGAGCCGCACGTCCTTGTCGGCGAGGATGACCGCGCGGCCGTCGCCCTTGCGGAAGGCGATGCGGACGCCGGTCTTGTCGATCTTCTGCGGGGTGGCGTGCTCGAGCGCGGAGGCCGCGCCCGGCTTGCGGGCCGCCTTCACCGCTTCGATGAGCTGGCGAAACCGCGTCCGCAGATCGACAGGCGCCGCTTCGGCCCGAGGCTCCTCTGGATCTGGGGGCGGCGTGGGGACTTGCGAAGGGTTGATGAACCGCGACGGCGCTGCGTCGAGCTTCGGAGCGCTCGGGGGCGCTTCGACTCGAGGCGGCGCGGGTTCGGGCTTCGGTTCGGCGCGCAGCGGAGCGCCTTCGGGAGCGACGGTCCGCGCGGTCCACCCGGCCGGCGCCTTGCGCGGCGCATCGGCAGCGGGAGCCGCCGGCAGGGGCTTGCCCTTGCTCAAGGCCTCGACCCGCGCGACCAGATCGGGCAGAGAGCCCGACGGAGCCAGGTGCACCGCCCGCAACAGCGCCACCTCCAGCGCATGCCGCGG
>DATBAA010000483.1:0-8104 GCA_036271755.1 Myxococcales bacterium
GACGGCTCACGCCGCAGCGGCACGCCGCCGCCCAGCCTGGCCTGGGTGAAGTCCACCAGCAGATTCCCCAGGGCGTCGATGCGCGAAGCGCTGCGGACGATGCGCTCCACGGCCTGCACCTGCCCTTCGCGCAGCTCGTCCTTCCGCTTGAGGAGCATCTGCGCGGAGACCATCACGGCCGACAGCGGATTGCGCAGATCGTGGCCCACGATGCTGATGAGCCGCTCCTGGAACTGGTAGAGCGCCGCCCGCTCGCGCACCGTCTGCTCGCGCCGCCGCAAGTCGCCGCGCACCACCAGCGCCGCGAGGCCGGTCAGGAGCAAGAGCAGCGCCGAGCCGCCCAGCGCCACCCAGCCGACGCGCTGCCGCTGCACCTGCCACGCCACGTGGCGAGTTGCCAGAAGCTCGGTCTCCACCACCATCATCTCGTTCACCTTGGCGCGCATCGCCCGCACCAGCGGCTCGGCGACGGGGTGTTTGGCGGCGGCCTGGCGGTCCATCTCCACGATCATCGCGGCGATCAGCGTGCGCACCTCCGCGGCCCGCGCCTGCTGCTCCGGATTGTCGGTCGTCAGCCGCGTGACGTCGTCCATGGCCGGGCCCAGCGCGGCCTCGTTGGTGTGCATGCGCAAGAGCGGCGACTCGTTGCCGGTCATGAGGTAGCCGCGCAGGCCGCCCTCGCACTCCACCGACAGCTCGAGCACCTTCTGCACCGCCTCACGCACCTCGTACGAGTGCGCGAGCCAGCGGTTGGACTCGTCCCACTCGCGCAGCGCCCCGAAGGTGCCGGCGGCGACGACGATGATGGCGAGCAAGGCGCCGGCAAAGGCCGCGTACAACCGCATGGGCCCATCTGCCCACGGGATGGACCGAAAGCTCAAGGCCAGAGTTCGGCCGCCACCTTGCAGTCGGCCAGGGTTGGAACCATGGCGAGCCGGATGAAGCCCTCGCCCTCGCGGCCAAACTGGTTGCCGGGCACCACCAGAATGTTCCGCTCCGCCAGCTTCGCCGCGTAGGTGTCGCTGGTCTCGCCCTTGGGGACGTGCACCCAGAGATAGAACGCGCCGGCGCCGCTGGTGGTGAGGCCGCGCGAGCGCAGCGCGTCGAGCAGCACGGCGCGCTTCTCGGCGAAGATCTGCCGCCGCTCGGCCACGTGGGCGTCGTCGCCCCAGGCCGCGACGGCCGCCTGCAGGACGAAGCTCTGCGAGGCCACGCCGAAGTTGGCCCTGCCCTCGCGCAGCCAGCGGATGATGCTCTCATCGCCGGCCATGAAGCCGCTGCGATAGCCGGTCATGCCGCTGCGCTTGGACAGCGAGTGGATGACGATCAAATTCTCGCGCCCCACCTGCAGCGCGGAGTGCGGCGGCTCGCCGGCGTAGAGGTCGACGTAGGGTTCGTCGCAGACGACGAGAAAGCCGTGCTCCCGCGCCAGCGCCAGCAGCTTCTCGTGGTGCGACCGCGGCGCGCCGGCTCCGGTAGGGTTGTGAGGGTAGCAATCAAAATAAATGGAAGTCTGCTGCCACTCGGAGGCGGGAATGGCGTCCAGATCGGGCAGGAAGTTTCTCTCGGCCCGCAACGGATAGGTCTTCGCGATGCCGCCGGCGAAGAGGATGGCCCGCTCGTACACGGGGTACGCCGGGTCGGGGTACCAGCAGATGGGCCGCGCCGGATGGAGCGCGATCAGCGGCAAGTGAAAGAGCGCCTCTTTGGCGCCGGCGCAGGGAAGGATCTCGGTGTCGGGGTTGACGTCGAGATCGAAGCGCCGCTTCAAGTACGCGCTGGCCGCCTTGCGCAGCGCAGGAATGCCGTTGATGGACGGGTACTGGCTCACCTCGGGGACGGCCTTGATGAAGGCCTCGCGGATGAACTGCGGCGTCGGCTCGCGCGGGTCGCCGATGCCGAAGTCGTAGACCGGCTTGCCAGATCGCTGCGCTGCCTCGCGCTGCGCGTTGGCCTTCTCCTGCATGTACCCGGCGAAGGCGGGCAGCAGGGGATTCAAGGGCGGCTTCACTCGGCCCGCACTTCGTTGCGCAGGACGCCCACGCCTTCGACTTCGATCTCGATCACGTCACCCGCCTTGAATGCCGCGACGCCCGCGGGAGTGCCGGTGGTGACGACGTCACCCGGCTCCAAGGTCATGCCGGCGCAGATGAAGGCCAAGAGCGTCGGCACGGGGAAGACCTGGTCCTTGGTGTTGCCGTCCTGCTTCGTCTCGCCGTTGACGCGGCACCGGACGCGGAGCGCGGACCAGTCCAGGTCGGTGACCACCCACGGCCCTACTGGGCAGAAGGTGTCGAAGCCCTTGGCGCGGGTGAACTGAACCTCAGCTTTTTGGATGTCCCGGGCGGTGACGTCATTCAAGCAGGTGATGGCAGCCACGGCCTTGGCGCACTCGGCTTCGCTGGCCCGGTGAAGCCGCTTGCCGATGACCACCGCCATCTCCGCCTCGTACTGCACGTTGCTGCTCACGCCCGCGGGCGGCAGCACGATGGGCTGGCCGTGGCCAATCAGCGCGCTGGTGGGCTTCATGAAGAGCAGCGGAGACTTGGGCAGCTCGTTGCCCAGCTCCTTGGCGTGGTCGGCGTAGTTGCGGCCCACCGCGACGATCTTGCGGCCGAGGCCCCACGGCAACAGCGAAACGTCGGCCAGCTTCTTCTTGCCGCCCACGCGCCGCCCGCCGCGAAGCATGGCGTCGAGCCCGGAGATCTCGTGGACGTCGTCACCGTCCACCACACCTTCCAAGATCTCCCCGTGCTGCCCCAGATACCTTGCAATCTTCATCGCCATTTAAGCCGCTCCCAGAACGTCTTGCATGTCGTAAAGCCCAGGCTTCTTGCCCACGATGAACCGCGCCGCCCGGACCGCGCCGCGCGCGAAGTTGTCGCGGCTGGACGCCCGGTGCGTCAACTCCAAACGCTCGCCGTCCGCGAGGAACCAGACGGTGTGATCGCCCACCACGTCGCCGCCGCGCAGGGCCTGTACGCCGATGGTCCCAGGCTTGCGCGCCCCGATGTCGCCGTGCCGCTCGAAGACGCAAGCCACTTGTGGGTCGAGGCCCAGCGCATCGGCCGCCACCTCGGCCAGCCGCAGCGCGGTGCCCGAAGGTGAGTCGCGCTTGGCGCGGTGGTGGGTCTCGACGATCTCGACCTCGTACTCCGGCCCGAGCGCGCGCGCGGCTTGCGACACCAGCCGGAAGAGCACGTTGACGCCCACGCTCATGTTCGGCGCCATCATCATCGGAATGCGCTGCGCATGAATTGCCAGCTCGGCCTTGGCTTGCGGCGTGAAGCCGGTGGTGCCGACGACCAGCGCAATGCCCTTCTCCGCGCAGAGCTGCGCGTGGTGCAGCGTGGCCGCGGGCGCGGTGAAGTCGATGACCACGTCCGCGCCTCGGCTCAGCGCCGACGCCAGCCCCGCCGAGATCTGCACGTCCAGCTTCGCCCCGCCTGCGAGCACGCCCGCGTCGCTGCCCACGTGCGGGCTCTCGGGCCGCTCGAAAGCGCCGCTGATGGCGAAGTCGGGCTCGGCGCGCAGGCTGTTCAAGATGCGCTGCCCCATCTTGCCCGCCGCCCCGGCGATGACGGCCTTGATCAAACGAGGCCTCCATATTCGCGCATCGCCTCGTCGACCTTGCGCGCGCCCGCCTCCGAGATGGGCACCAGCGGCAGCCGCAGCTCGGGGCCGCTGCGCCCCAGCTTGTGCAGCGCGTGCTTCACCGGCAGCGGGTTGGTCTCGCAGAACATGGCGCGGACCAGGCCTACGAACTTCGTCTGCGCTTTTTGGGCCGCCTTGAGATCGCCCTGGTTGAACGAGTCGACGAGGCCCGCCAGCTGCGCCGGCGCGATGTTGCCCACGGTGCTGATGATGCCGCGCCCGCCCATGGCCAGCGTCGCGAGCGCGAACATGTCGTCGCCCGTCAGGATGCTGAACGTGTCGGGCACTCCGGCCGCCTGGATCTCGGCGATGCGCGGAATGCTGCCGCTCGACTCCTTGATGCCGACGACGCCCGGAATGTGCGCGCAGCGCGCGACCGAGTCAGCCTGCATGTCCAGCGCGGTCCGCGAGGGCACGTTGTAGAGCACGATGGGCAGGCCGCCCTGCTTCGCCACCGCCTCGAAGTGGCGGAAGAGGCCCTCCGGCGTGGGCTTGTTGTAGTAGGGCGTGACCACCAGCGCGGCGTCGGCCTTCATCTCGCGGGCGCGCTGCACGTTCTCGATGGTCTTGCGGGTGTCGTTGGAGCCGCAGCCGGCGATGACCGGCACCCGGCCGCGCGACTCTTCGACGCAAGCGCGGACGACCAACGCGTGCTCGTCATTGGTGAGGGTGGCGCCCTCGCCGGTGCTGCCGGCCGGGACCAGTCCGTCGGTGCCCGACTCGATCTGCCAGTTGGCCAGCGCGCGCAGTGCCTTCTCGTCCACCTGGCCGTTCTTGAAGGGGGTGATGAGCGCAACCATGGACCCGGTGAACATGTGAAACCTCGCGAGGGACGCGGACTCTAGCGACGCAGAGCGTCGAGAGCAACGGATCAGGCGCTAGATCGTTTCGCCGCGGATGAGGTCCTTGTACGTCTCGCGCTGGCGGATGATTCGCCAGGAGCGGCCGTCGACCAGCACCTCCGCCGGACGGGGGCGGGCGTTGTACTGCGAGGCCATGGCCATGCCGTACGCGCCCGCGGTGCGCAGCGCGATCAGGTCGCCGGCCTCCAGCGGCGGCAGCGTGCGGCGCTTCGCCAGCACGTCGGCGCTCTCGCAGACCGGGCCCACCACGTCGGCCACTTCGCTTCCCCGGCGCGGCCGGCCCACCGGCTCGATCTCGTGGAAGGCCTGGTAGAGCGCGGGCCGCAGCAGGTCGTTCATGCCGGCGTCCACCACCACGAAGTTGCGGCCGCGCTGGCCCTGCTTGCGCAGGATCACCCGCGACAAGAGCACGCCGGCGTTGGCCACCAAGAGCCGCCCGGGCTCGACCAGCACTTGCACCTTGAGGCCGCGCAACGCCTCGACGAGGGCCTCGCCGTACTCGCGCGGAGACGCCGGCTCGGGGCCGTCGCCGTAAGGCACGCCCAGCCCGCCGCCCATGTCCAGGATGCGGATGTCATGGCCGTCCTCGCGCAGCTGCAGCAGGAGCTGGCGCATCTTCTGCGCAGCCTGCGCGAAGGGCGCGACCTTCTGGATCTGCGAGCCGATGTGGCACGCCACGCCCTGCACCGACAGCCCCGGCAGCGACGCCGCCAGCTTGTAGGCCTTGCGCACCCGCGCGGCAGGAACGCCGAACTTGCTCGTCGAGAGCGCGGTGGCGATGTACGGATGCGTCTTCGCGTCCACGTCCGGATTCACCCGCAGCGCGACCCGCGCCACCGTCTTGCGGGCCACCGCCACGCGCGAGAGCATGCGCAGCTCCTCCTCGCTCTCGCAGTTGATCTGCAGCACCCCGGCCTGCAGCGCGGCGACCAATTCCTCCTCGCGCTTGCCCACGCCCGAGAAGACGATCTTGCCCGGCTCGCCGCCGGCCTGCAGCGCGCGAAACAGCTCGCCGCCCGAGACGATGTCGAAGCCAAACCCCTCGCCCGCGAAGAGGCTCAGCAGCGCGAGGTTCGGCGCCGCCTTCACCGCGTAGCAGGGCAGCGCATCGAGCCCGCGCAGCGCAGATCGAAACACCCGCGCGTGCCGCAACAGCGTCGCCTTCGAATAGACGTAAGCCGGGGTGCCGACCTCTGCCGCCAGCTCGGAGAGCGGCACGTCCTCGCAGGAGAGCTCGCCGCGGCGCCGCTGGAAGTGGTTCACGGCGTACCGCCATCGGGCGATCCCGTGGCGCCGGCAGAGCCCGCGTCGGGCGCCTCGGGTTGCGGCGGCCGCGGCGGACCCTTCACCCCGCAGACCACCAGCGTCGAGGTGGCGAGCACGATCAGCGCCTGCTTCAGCGAAGACCGCATCGGCGGCGTCAGAACGGAATGGCCGTGATCAACCGCACCGCGTGGGCGACCGACGGACCCTGCAGCGTCGCGCCGTTCTGCAGGCCGTCGAACGGCACCAGGATGCCGTAGGCGAGCCCGACATGGAACTTGTCGCTGGTGTCGTAGGTGATGCCGGCGTTGAGCTCGAGGCCGAGCGCGCGGTGACCGTCGAGGACCTTGCCGTTGCGGTCCACGCTGCCGCTGGGCGTGTTCTCCGGGTACCAGGCCTGCGCGTACATCATCGAGAGCAAGAGCTCGAAGCCGCTGTCGTCGCCGCCGCCGGACTTGCGGCCCGTGGGCCGCCAGCGCATCGACGGCTTCGCGTACCAGCCGGACGTGACGGCGGAGACCAGGTTGCGGAAGAGGATCATGTCGACGTTGAACGCGCGGTTGAAGACGAAGTTGTTGACCCGCCCGTGCGTCTTGCCGCCGTCGCTGGGGTAGCTGACGTGGCTGCCGTCGATGTCGTGGGGACCGGCGGCGTTGTAGGTGCAGCTGAGGCCGCAGTCGTTGGCGGCTCCCGAGCCGTTGCGGTAGGGGCGCGCGCCAAAGCCGTCCGCGCCCTTGTCGCCCGAGGCCGCGCCGAGATCGAGACCGAAGAGCAGCGAGTCGGCCGTGAGCATGGTGAAGTCGGTCTGCAGCGCGCCGCCGAACTGCAGGAACGAGACGGGCTCCAGCGCGGCCACCCGCGTCGTCTGCCCGATGATGGTGTTGATGCCGGCGTCGGCGCCCGCGCGCGAGCTGACGTTGCCGATGGTCGACGCCACTTCGGCATCGAGGCGCCACTTCTTGCGCTTCAGGCTGACGAAGAAGTCGGGCTGGGTGAACTTGGCGCCGCGCTGGGCGACCAGGAGGCGGTTTCCGCCGAAGGTGATGTTCTGGTTGGTGACCGACTCCTGCCAGCCCTGCGTCATGTAGTCGAGGACGAGGCCGTAGTTGAACACCCACTGCTTCGCGGCCAGCTTGCGCTTGATCTCCTCGGCGGTGTCGACGTGGGTGACCGAGACGGCGACGCGGTAGCCGTCGTCCAGCGTGTCCAGGTCGACCGGCCGGCCCAGGTCGTCCATCGGTCCGGAGTTGCTCGGGCCCTTGTCGAGCAGGTCGAACATCAGGCTGAAGTGGTGGCCCTTGATCTCGCGCGGCGAGAAGGCGAAGCGGTCGTAGGTGTCGCCGTAGTCGCAGTCCAGGCAGTTGCCGTCGTTGTGCAAGATGCCGAGGCCCCAGTTGTAGCCCATGCGGCCGAAGAGGAACTCACCCAGGGCGGTGTTCACCTCGCCCCAGACGCGCTTCACGTTGACCACGCTGGAGAGCCGCGACGAGGCGAGCACGTTGAGCGGCGTGTTCGGATCCAGCGCCTTGTCGCTGACCGGGTCGGTGCCGAGCAGGACGTTGTCCAGCATGTCCGCCTGGAAGTGGATGGCCAGGTCCTCGCTGACCGCGATGGTGGGCTCGAAGCGGAAGCGGAAGTTGGCGTCGGACTGGCTGTCGCCCGGAGGGGCGCCGATGTACGGCCCGGTGAAGAGCGCGTTCTTCGACGGGTCCAGCCCGGTGCCCAGGTTCATGTTGTTGAAGAACTCGCCGCGCATGCGCAGGTAGCCGTGCGGCTGGAACAGGTTGACGCGGCTCTTCAGCTGCTCGACCGCCTCGCTGTCCTGGACGCGCGCCTGCGAGTCCTGCTCGACCCAGGCCGTCTCCTGCTTCACCTCGTCCTTGGCCTTCTGCAGCTCCTTGCGGACCTCTTCCATCACCTGGCGGCGGAACTCTTCCTGGTCCATGGCCGGCGCCGGGGCTGCTGCCGCGGGAGCCGGCGTTGCTGCCGGAGCGGGAGCCGCTGGAACCGGAGCCGCGGGCTCGGTGGCGACGGAGCTGCCCTGCGCTCCCGTCTTGCTCGAGGTCGACGGAGCAGGCGCGGCGCTGTCCGAGGCGCTCTGCGGCGCTTTTTTGGCCCTGGCCTTGGTCTTGGCAGGGGGCGTCGTGTCGCTGGGTGCTGTCTGGGCGAAAGCCACGCCGCCAAGAGTGAGAGCGGCGGCGAGACTGAGCGAGCGGAGCATGCCGTCGTCCTTATGAGAGGAGGCGGCGCGAGTAGCACGTGCGTCCACGCAGGGTCAAGGCAGTTGCGCGGCGTAAAATGTTTGCGTTCGACCCGCGCCCGGC
>DATBAA010000484.1:0-2787 GCA_036271755.1 Myxococcales bacterium
TCGCCGCGATGGAGGCCGCCGAGAAGGCGCGCACCGGCATCCATTCGTTAAAGGTTCGCTATAACAAAATCTTCGGCTTCTATATCGAAATTACCAAAGCCAACCTGCACCTCGTGCCGCGGGACTACCAGCGCAAGTCGAGCACGGTCGGGGCGGAGCGCTTCGTCACGCCCGCGCTGTCGGATCACGAGGCCAAGGTGCTCTCGGCCGAAGATCGCCGCAACGGAGTCGAGCGGGAGGTCTTCGACGAGCTGCGCGCGGAGGTGCTGGCCTGCAGCCCCGCCTTGCGCGCCTGCGCCGGAGCCGCCGCCCAGGCCGACGCGCTCTTGAGCCTGGGCCGCGTCGCCGCCGAGGCAGGCTGGGTGCGGCCCGTGGTCGACGAGGGCGACGGCGTCGAGATCATCCAGGGCCGCCATCCGGTGGTGGAGCGCGCGCTGGCCGGCTCGAGCGACGGGCCGTTCGTTCCCAACGATCTGCACCTGGACGGGCAGCGCAGGCTGGTGGTGCTGACCGGGCCCAACATGGCCGGCAAGAGCACCGCCATGCGGCAGGTGGCGCTCATCGCGGTGCTGGCGCAGACGGGCTCGTTCGTGCCGGCAGAGCGGGCGCGCATCGGCCTCGTCGACAGGCTCTTCACCCGCGTGGGCGCTGCCGACGATCTGGCGCGCGGCCAGAGCACCTTCATGGTCGAGATGGCCGAGTGCGCGCGCATCTTGAACCAGG
This sequence comes from Myxococcales bacterium, assembly GCA_036271755.1. Classification (GTDB taxonomy): domain Bacteria; phylum Myxococcota; class Myxococcia; order Myxococcales; family 40CM-4-68-19; genus 40CM-4-68-19. Next base: position 724 of record DATBAA010000484.1, read on the forward strand.
CGACGCCGCGCAGCCTCTTGATCCTGGACGAGGTGGGCCGCGGCACCAGCACCTACGACGGCCTCGCGCTCGCCTGGGCCATCGCCGAGCACTTGCACGACGTGACCCACGCGCGGACGCTCTTCGCGACGCACTATCACGAGCTCTGCGACCTGGCCCGCGAGAAGCCGCGCGCGGTGAACTTGACCATGGCCGTCACCGATACGGACGGCCGCATCGTCTTCCTGCGCAAGATCGTGCCGGGCGCGGCTTCGCGCAGCTACGGCATCCACGTCGCCCAGCTCGCGGGCTTGCCTGCGCCGGTGCTGAAGCGGGCGCGGGAGATCCTGCAGGGCTTGGAGTCGCAAGAGCTGGACGAGAGCGGGCGCAAGAAGAAGCAGCAGCGCGCGCAGCTGGGGCTCTTCCAAACCGCGCCGCCTTCGGTTGCTCAGGTGCCGCCGCGCGTGCCCCAGGCGGCTGCGCCGCCGCCCGTGATCGACGATCTGCGCGCGCTTGATTTGTCGCGGACGACGCCGCTCGAAGCCTTGCTCTGGCTGCACGAACAGCAAAAGAAACTGCGCTGATTCTTGCCAGGAGCACCCGCCGCGGCAGACTATGGTGGGATGCAACGCCAAGAGATGCTCGGCCACGTGCCGCTCTTCCGCGGCCTCTCCGAGGCGGCGCGCACCTCTCTGGCGGACCGGCTGGTGGAGCGGACCTTCACCGCCGGCCAGCGCGTCTTCTCCAAGGGCGACGTCGGCGGCGTGATGTTCTGCGTGCTGAGCGGGCGGGCGGAGATCTTCCTGCCGCCGGACGCTCCCGGAGGCGAGCGCATCCACCTCAAGGACGCGCAGACCGGCGACCACTTCGGAGAGCTGGGCCTCTTCGATGACAAGCCGCGCTCGGCCAGCGTCGAAGCCAAGACCGACTGCGTTCTGCTCGAGCTGTCGCGCGAGGCGTTCGTCACCGACATCTTGCGCAACGAAGAGGCGGTGCTGGCCATCATCGGCGAAATGGCGACGCGCCTGCGCGACACCACCGCCCAGCTGGGACAGCGCGCGGCGCGAGACGTGGTGAAGGAGTTCGAGGAGAGCCTGGCCTGGACCGACAAGATGGCGGACCGGGTGGCCGAGTGGAACGGGTCGTGGAAGTTCATCCTCGGGCTCATCGGCCTGACGCTGGTCTGGGCGATGATGAACGCCTTCATGCCGCGGCCCTTCGATGCCTATCCGTACCAGTTCTTCAACCTGTTCCTGGGCATCCTCGTCGGCGTGCAGGGACCGCTCATCATGATGAGCCAGAACCGGCAGGCGGCGAAGGACAGGGCCCAGGCCTCCACCGACTTTCGCGTGAACTTGAAGAACGAAGTGGGCATCGAGACGCTGGCGCGGGAGATCGCCCAGTTCCGCCAGGAGATGGAGCACCGGCTGGCCCTGCTGGAGACTTCCGAAGAGACAAGTGCTCGTTCTAAAAGGGCTTCTTGACCGACCACTGAACGGATGTCAGACCCCCCTGTTAGGCTTCCTTCCGTAGCTAGCGGAGGTCGTCATGACGGCGGAATCGAAGAAGATCTGGCGGTGCCCATCCTGCAACCGGCTGCTGGTCGAACGCAGCCTCGACTACGCGCGGGCGCGGCATGAAGCGCACGTGGCGCGAAGCGCTGCGTCCGACTTCGTGCGCGAGGCCATGTGGCCCGCGTATCTCGCATCGTTGAAACGCTGCCGGTGCGGGAGCCGCAGCCGCCTCCGGCCCGTGCCGTCCACGGCAGTGCGCGGTCAGCTGGAGCTGCAGATCGATACGGTGGTGTTGCAGTGAGCGCGCTCCTCATGGTGGGCATCTGCGGCGCCTTGGCGTGGTCGGTGGCCAGGGAGCATGGCCGGCGGCGCAGGTGGCGCGAGGCAGAGCGGCTCTCGCGCTGTCTCTTCGCGGCGGCAGGCGCGCGGCGGTGGCGATGATGGGTGTGTTTGCCGGCGTGGGTGTCAGCCTAAAAGTTGACGGAACCCGGTTGCGTGCGAGCGTGCGAGCCCCATGCTGCCGCTGCTCCTCGCGCTCGTTCTCGCCGCTCCAACCGGGGCTTCTCTGCAG
>DATBAA010000485.1:0-3045 GCA_036271755.1 Myxococcales bacterium
GGGCTGCGGCACCCGACGCGCCGAGGCTAACAGCTGCACGCGCGCCACGCCCTCCAACATCTCCATCTTGTCGCAAGCGTCGAACAGCCCGCGGTGGCCGAAGCCCATGCAGAGCGCGCCGTGCCGCTCCATCAACACGCATTCGGACTTGCGCAGGTGCGGCCGCACCGACTCGGCCACGCGGTTGGTGCCGGGCGTCGCGTAGGGCGCGGTCGGGACGTCGCCCAGCGCCGTGATCGCCTCGGGCATGCAGGACAAGAGCTCGTCACCGGCCAGCGTCAGCGCGACCGCGTGCGGCGGATGCGCGTGCACCACCGCCACGCAATCCGGGCGCTCTTGATAGCAAGCGAGGTGCAGCAGCAGCTCGGACGACGGCTGCCGCAGCTGCAGGAAGGTCTCGCCTTCGAGGTCGGTCACCACCAGCTGGTCTTCGCTGAGAAAGCCCTTGTTGACGCCCGACGGAGTGCAGAGCAGCCGGCGCGGTCCCAGGCGGCAAGAGAGGTTGCCCTCGCCGCCGTTGATCAACGCGCGCGCATAGAGGCGGCGGCCCACTTCGACCATGGCCAGCCGCGCCGCGCGCTCGGAGGGAAAGTCCACGCGCGCCTGCGTATCACAAGTCTCTTCAGTGGGACGCCGCCCGGCAGCGCGCGGCCTCGGCGGAGACGCTGTCCAGGGTGAGCTTGAGCTGGGCGGCCTCCGCCAGCGCGGCGTCGCGCGCCGACACCAGCCGGACGGTGAAGAAGATCGCGCCCGCGAGCGCAATGGCCGCCGCGGCCACGCTCAGCGCGACCGGCCGCCGGTTGCGGCCGGCGAGCTTGCGCAGCCGGTAGCTCAGCTCGTCCGGGCGGGCCTCCAGCGCCTCGAAGCGCAGGTGGTGATCGAGATCGCGCATCAAGGCTTCGACAGAGGCGTAGCGCCGGCCGGGGTCCTTGTGCATCGCCTTCAAGATCAGCACGTCGAGATCCGCCCAGGCCGCTCTGCTGGCCGCTCCGGACGGCGCGACCGCCGACGGCTTCGGCGGCTCGCGATGCAGGATCAGCTCCTCCGCCTCGGCCGGCGTGCACCCCGACAGGTCGAACGGCTGCCGCTGCGCGAGCAATTCGTAGAGCACCACGCCCAGCGAGTAGATGTCCGCGCGGACGCCGGCGGCGGCCCCGCGAAACTGCTCGGGCGCGGCGTAGGCGGGCGTGTAGAGCCGCATTCCGGTGCGGGTCAGGTCGGCGTTCCCGGCCAGCTGTTTGGCGATGCCGAAGTCCAGGAGCCGCGGCGAGCCGTCTTCCTTGACCAGCACGTTCGAGGGTTTGAGGTCGCGATGGACCACCCCGTGCGCGTGCGCCGACTGGACCGCCTTGCAGAGCGCGCGGAAGAGCCGCAGCTTCTCGGCGAGCCCGACGCCTCTGCACCACTCGGTCAGCGGCTTGCCCTCGACGTACTCCATGACGAAGTAGGGCGTTCCGTCGGCGAGAAAGCCCGCGTCGTAGATCCGGGCGATCGACGGGTGGTCGAGCTGCGCCAGCGTCCGCTGCTCGGCCGCGAAGCGTTCGCGGCGCGAAGGCGAGAGCCAGGCATCGCGCAGCACCTTCAGCGCCACCTTGCGTCCGACCTTCTGCTGCTCGGCGAGGTAGACGATGCCCGTGCCGCCCTCGCCCAGCTTGCGCTCGATGCGGTATTCGCCCAGCTGCGTGATCTCCGGCCCGGTCAGGACCTCGGAGGCGAGCTGGGCGATGTTCCGGTCCAGCGGAGAGCTGCCGCCGTCCTCGGCCAGCAGCGCCAGCACTTCGGCGGCGAGCCCCTGGTCTTCTCCGCAAGCCGCTTGCAAGAAGGCTTGCCGGTCCGCCTGCGCCTGGTCGGCCGCGGCATGAAACAGCTCCTGCACCTTCTGCCAGCGCGTCACTTGGACGCTCGGACCGCCCTTGCCAGGAAGGCCTTGGCCAGCCGCCAGTCGCGGTGGATGGTCGCCTCGGAGACCTCGAGCAGCTCGGCGGTCTCGGCCACGTCGAGGCCGCCGTAGAAGCGGTAGATCACCATCTGCCCCTGCCGCGGCTCGAGCTGCGTCAACTCTTCCAGGGCCGCGTCCAGCGCCAGCACCTCTTCCGAGCTGGTCTCGAGGCTGGCCGAGGTGTCTTCGTCGAGCGTGACCTGCTGCAGGTCGGCGCCGCCGCGCTTGCCGGCGTTCTTGCGCCGCGCCGCCTCGACGAGGATCTGCCGCATGGCCCGCGCGGCGATGCGCTTGAAGTGCAGCCGGGAGACGCGCGCCACCTGCGGCGAGCCGGAGAGCCGCGCCCAGGCTTCGTTCACCAGCGTGGTCGCGCTCAGCGTGATGGCCGGCGAGCCGCGCCGGACGCTGCGCGCCAGCCTGCGCAGCTCTTCATAAGCAGAGTCGTAGATGCGATCGAGCAGTTGCCGATCATCTTCGATGGGATTGTCACTGATGAGCAGGTCGGCCAACGTCCCCCCCGAGACTTGCCAAGTTGCTGCGTGGATGTGGCCAGGAACGTAGCAGGCTGTATCAGGCCCGACAAGCGCCGGCGCTATCTGCTCGCGAGCCAGGTGGCGACGGCGTCGGAGCTCGAGTAGCGGCGCTCGAAGTCGCGGGCCGCGGCGAGGCCTGCCTCGATGGAGGCGCGCTGGACGCCCTTGGTGTCGAACGTGGGCGCGTCGCCGTTGCAGTGGAGGGTGTCGATCAGCTCGCCGTCCGGACTCTTGATGTCGACCTTGACGCGGAGATCGAACGTCAGGCCGCCGCGCGCCTGCTCATAGAACAGCGCGTTCTCGACGGTGAGGATGAGCGACAGCTGGGGCGCGGAGCCCGGGGTGGAGATGCGCGCCGCGGACTCCGTGAAGGCCGCCCGCGCGTGGCCGAGCACGGCGCAGTAGGCGTCTTTGTTGGCCCAGGTCAGCAAGCAGTGCTGCTCTTCGCGGGGCGCCATCGTCAGGTGCGCGCTGACCGGACGGGTCGCGGTCCGGCTGGCGCTGCAGGCGATCGACAACGACAATACGCAAAGCAAACGCGGCATTCAGCCCCCCTGAAGGCAACCTTAGCCG
>DATBAA010000486.1:0-4341 GCA_036271755.1 Myxococcales bacterium
ACGGCGCGCTGGCAATGATCGTCTACCATTGGACCGGCGCGGCCATGGCCACCCTCTGGTCCAGCGGCAACGTTGGGCAGGGCCCGGGCGCCATCGCCTGGCAGCTCGGCGACGTCAACGGCGACGGGCGGCCCGAGCTGATCCAGCTGTGGAACGACAAGGGCCGGCTGGGAATGATCGTCTACCACTGGTCTGGACGCGCGATGGTCACGCTCTGGGGCAGCGCCGACGTCGGGCAAGGGTCGGGCGCGATCAATTGGGAAGTGGGCGACGTCGACGGCGATGGCCGCGCCGAGCTGGTCCAGCTGTGGAATGACAACGGCCGTCTGGGAATGATCGTCTACCACTGGAACGGCAACGGCATGGTCACGCTGTGGGACAGCCCGAACGTCGGGCAAGGCGTGGGCGCGGTCAATTGGGAGATCGGCGACGTCAACGGTGACCAGCGGACGGAGCTGATCCAACTGTGGAACGACAACGGCCGGCTCGGAGTGATCGTCTATGGCTGGAATGGCGCTTCGATGGCCACGCTCTCGACCGGCGACGTCAAGCAGGGGCCGGGCGCGGTCGACTGGCAGATCGGCGACGTGAACGGAGACGGATTCGCGGAGATCTTCGCGCGGACGAGGTCGCCGCGGGGGGCGGTTTGGAGACCGCGCACGCCACGGCGATTCGATATCTGGTGGAGACTCCAGGCAAGGCGATCGCGGCGGCCGAAGTACACACGGATTCGTCCGGCAAGGCCATCTTGCTGGCCAACCTCAACTTCGGCCCGTTCGTCGAGGCGACCAGCCGGGCGTTCGCTCAGCTCGCGACGCTGAGCCAGGTCGCGAAGGGCTCGTACGAGGCGCGCTTGTTGAGGTTCGCGGCCATTCCGGCGATGGCCATCTGGTTGAAAGCGGCCGCCGGCGGACAGGACATCGTCTACCCGCTGGCGCCGGCTCCAGCCGGATTGACCGCGGAGAAGCCTTGCTCGCCGCAGGACTTCGTGGCGGCCGTCTTGCCGATCGCGAAGAAGCGGGTGGCGAACACCACGCTCGCGGTGCCTTGATCGATCAGCGGCCTTCGGGGTCGTAAGGGACCCCGTCGGCCGCCGGCGCCTTGGTCTTGCCGATGCCGAGCGCGAGGACGAGCAGGGTCAGCGCGTAGGGCAGGGCGAGAAAGACTCCGTCCAAGCGCAGATCGGATGCGTGCAGGCTGAAGGAGAGCTGGCGCTGGAGAGCGTCGGCGGCGGCGAAGAAGAAGGCCGCGCCGGCCGCGCCCAGGGGGGTCCACTTGCCGAAGACGACCGCCGCCAACGCCATGAAGCCTTGTCCGGCGGGCATGCGCGCGTCGAACTGTCCGAGAATTCCGATGCTCAAGGCGGCCCCGCCGATGCCCGCCAAGGCTCCGCTGCCCAGCACGCAGAAGGCCCGCAATCGCAGCACGCGAACGCCCAGGGTGGCCGCCGCGCGCGGATGCTCGCCGACGGCCCGTACCCGCAAGCCGGCGGCGGTGCGAGACAGCCAGAAGGCGAAGATCAAAGGCGCAATCAAAGCCGCATAAGAGAGCGCGGTCAGTCCGAATCGATCGCGCGGCAAGGACGGGGCGGGCGGAGAGACGCCGCTGGAGCCAAAGACCGATTGCAATAAGTAAGTCACCAAGCCCAAAGCGACCAGATTCAAGGCGACGCCGCTGACGACCTGATCGGCGCGGAAGCGCAAGCTCAAGAGCGCGTGAACCCCAGCCGCCGCCGCGCCGGCCGTTGCGCCGCAGAGCAGTCCAATCCAGGGCGAGCCGCTGAAGATGGCACCTGCCGCCGCGGCGAAGGCGCCGAAGCGCATCATTCCCTCCAGGCCGATGTTGACCACCCCGGCACGCTCGCTCAGCACCCCGCCCAGCGCGGCGAAGACGAGCGGCGGCGCGAACTCCAGGATTGCTCTCATGGCTGCACCGTGGGCACGGGCGGAGCAGCCGCGGCGGGCGCGTTGCCGCCGCGCAGCTTGCGCAAGAGCGGCGCGAAGATGCGCGGGGCAGCCACCAGCAGCACGGCCAACCCTTGAATCAGCTCGGCGAACGACGGGTGAATGCCGACCAGCTGCAGCCGCGTGGCGCCGGCGCGGATGGCGCCGAAGAAGAGTCCGGCCACGACCGTTCCCGCCGCGGTGCCGCCGCCCACCAGCGCCACCGCGATGCCGTCGAAGCCGTAGCCGGTGCGGAAGACGCCCGGGTATTTGTGCTCGGTTCCGAGGATGAGCAGCGACCCGGCGATGCCCGACAAAGCGCCGGAGAGCGCCATGGCTTCGCAGACGCGGCGGCTGGTGGGAATTCCGCTGGCCTGCGCGGCTTCCAGGCCCGCGCCCGTCGCGCGCCATTCAAAGCCGCGATGAGTCCGCGTGAGCAAGAACCAGACGGCGACCGCGATGCAGAGAGCCAGCGGAAACCCCAGATCGAGGCGGCTGCCGGTGAGCAGGCGCGGAAGCCAGGCGGCCGCGCGGATGGGCTCGGTGCCCGCGACGCTGACCGAGGCGCCGCTGCCGGTGGCGGCGAGAGGTCCGGCCACGAGCCAGCCATGGACCAGGTGAATGGCGATCCAGTTCAACAAGATGGTGCTGATCACCTCGTGGACGCCGCGGCGGACTTTCAAGAGGCCAGGAATCAATCCCCAAAGGGCGCCCGCCATTGCGGCAGCCAGCAATGCGCAAGGCAAGACGAAGGGAATGTCCAAGTGGCCGACGACCGCCGCCGCCAGCGCGCCCCAGATGAGCTGGCCCTCCGCGCCGATGTTGAAGAGCCCGACGGTGAAGGCGACCGAGACGGAGAGCCCCGTCAGCAGCAGCACGGCTCCTTTGATGGCCGTCTCGCCCAGCGGGCCCGTGCCGCCGAGCGAGCCGTCGATCAGATAGGCGAACCCCAAGAGTGGATCGCGTCCGGTCGCGGCGATGGCGATGAAGGAGACCGCCAGCGAAGCCAGCACCGCGAAGGCCGCTCCCCAAAGTGGATCGCGCGCGGGCGCGAAGAGGCGGGCTCTAAGCAAGCGCGCGCTCCTGGCCGAGCATGAGGCGGCCCAACTCTTCGTCGGAGGCTTCGGGCGTGGCGATGCCCGTCACGCGGCCCTCGTAGAGCACGGCGATGCGGTCGCAGACGGTGCGCAGCTCGTCGAGATCGAGCGAGATCAGCAAGACCGCCGCGCCTTGCCGGGCGGCCTCGCGGAGCGCCTCATGCACGCGCCGGGTCGCACCCAGATCAAGGCCGCGCGTCGGCTGCACCGCGACGACGAGCCTGGGCGTGCCTTGCGACAGCTCGCGGGCGGCCACGAGCTTCTGCTGGTTGCCGCCGGAGAGGTCGCCGGCGCGGGCGAGCGGCAGGGGAGGGAGGACGTCGAAGGCCTTCACCAGCTCTTCCGCGCGGGCCCGGCGGCCGGGCTTGTCGATGCGCAGGCCGCTGGCAAAGGGCGCCTCGCTTTGCCTGCCGAGCGCGAAGTTCTCCTCGACGCTCAGCGGCAGGCAGAGCGCGCGGCGGTGGCGGTCTTCCGGCAGGTGCACGACGCCCTGGGCGCGCACGGCGGCCGGCGTTTGCCCCAGCGGCTCGCCGTCCAAAGTCGCGGCTCCGCTGAAGCCGCGCAGGCCCGTCAAGACCTCCGCCAGCTCGGACTGCCCGTTGCCGTCGACGCCGGCGATGCCCAGCACCTCGCCGCGGCCGATCTGCAGCGAGAGCTTGCGCAGCGCTGGGCGTCCATTCAAATGATTACACTCAATGTCTAAGCAACGAAGCGTGTCGGGGGTGCTTGATAGAATCGCAGTCGGGCGGGAGCGGGGCACCCCTAGAAGAGCTTCGGCAGCGCCGCCGCCCGTCACCGCTTCCGCCAGCTCCCCCGGCGAAGTCTCCGCGGCGGCCCATTCGCGGACGAGCTTCCCGCGCCGCAGCACTGCGACGCGATCGGCGACCGCCATCACCTCCCGCAGCTTGTGCGAGATGAAGATGACGCTCCTTCCGCCCGCCGCCAACGCCCGCACCGTCCGCACCAGCTCGTCGGTCTCCCGCGGCGCCAGCACCGCCGTCGGCTCGTCCAGGATCAGCACCCGCGCCCCGCGCCAGAGCTGCTTGACGATCTCCACCCGCTGCTGCGCGGCCACGTTCAGCGACTCGACCGGCGCGTCCACCTCCACCAAGAGCCCGAAGTCCGCGGCGGCCCGAGCCACCTCCCGCCGCGCCCGCGCAGCGTCGAGCAGTCCGAAGCGCCGCGGCTCGCGCCCCAGCACGACGTTCTCCCAGACCGTCAGCGGCCCCACCAACATGAAGTGCTGGTAGACGACGCCGATGCCCGCGTCGATGGCCGCGCGCGCGTCTCCCCCGCGCAGC
>DATBAA010000487.1:0-7718 GCA_036271755.1 Myxococcales bacterium
CCTTGCGAACGACGCCGGGGTCGACGCCCGGATAACCAAAATACATGGCGGCAAACTCCAGCTCGCGGGTCTTCTGCAGATCGTCCAGGTCGGGCGCGGTCCAGCCGCTGACGTCCTGGCCGGCGCTGGCCGCCGCGGCGCGGGCGGGAGCGTCCATCCGGTAGAGGACCACCGCGACCATCTCCGAGATGAGATAGCTCTGGGTGCGGATCAGGTCGGCCAGGTGGCGCACTTCGACGGAGGCGGCCGCCGCGTCGCCGCGCCGGATGGCCAGCCCATACCGAAGCTTCGCCCAGCCGATCAGGCTCGAGTAGTTGGGAATGGAGCCGCGCATCGCGTCGAGCACTTGCGTGTCGCGCAGCCGCCCGGCGCCCAGCACCGACCAGTGATCGAACTGCAGAAGCGCGGCCATCCAGGAGAAGTCGCGGCCGGCCAGATCGGCCTCGGTGATCTTCGCCAGCCAGTCGGCGTCGCGCAGCTTTGCCCGCAGCTCGTCGGAGAGGTGCAGCGAGCCGGGCGGCTGATCGAGCGGCTTCTCGTAGTCCATGCGCGGAGCCATGAAGACCGCCGCGTCGGCGTTGACGCCGGCGTTGTCGGGAATGGCCGGATGGGCCTTCAGCTTCGACGTCTCGGCGCAGAGCTTGTCGACGTACTTGTCCGCGTTGGCCGCGTTCTTCGCCAACGGCTCGCCCAGCTGCAGGCTCTGGCCCATGGCGATGAGGTGCCCCGCGAGCTGCGCATCTCCGCCGTCTGCCCTGCCCGCCCCGGCCGCCTGCGCGATCGCGCCCGCATCGGAAGCGATTACCCGCGGCAGCGGCGGCCGCGCGGACTTGTTCGAGGCCTGCGCGCCGGAGGTGGGATTCGCTTCTGATTGGGCGGCGGGCGCGGACTGCTGCGCTGCTTCGGACGCGCCAGCGCGCCGCCAAAGCCAGAACGCGACGAGCGCGAGGACGACGAAGAGCAACTGGCCGACCGGCCGCTTCTTTACGCCGCCCGCTCCACCTTGCTGTTCTTCAGCCATTCGGGCACGCGATCCTTCCGGTAGATGAAGATGGCGTCATACGGGCACGCTTTCTCGCACTCGCGGCAGCCAACGCAGTTCTTCTCGATGACCGAGACGATGCCCAGGAAGCTGGACGCGTCCTTCACCGGCACCATCTCCAGCGCCTCGAACGGGCAGCGCTCCACGCACTTCTCGCAGCCGGTGCAGGCCTGCTCGTGCACGAAGGCCAGCGGACGCTCGTTCTTCTTCAGCAGCGTCTGGACGTTGCCGTACTGGTCCAGGATGGCGTCGGTGGGGCACACCACGCCGCACGCGCCGCAGTCGATGCAGAGCGCGGGGTCGATGATGTGCAGGACCTTGCGATCGCCCGTGATGGCGTCCGTCGGGCAACGCTTCACGCAAGCGGTACAGCCGATGCAGGTCTCGATGATGCGAAAGGCCATGTCGGGCCTTCCATTAACACAGCCCTGCTACGCCATCCACCCCGGCAGACGGTAAAGCATCACATAGACCACCACGCCGGTGACCGAGACGTAGCCCCACACCGGGAAGGTCCAGCGGGCGAGGCGGGCATGTGCGACAAAACGCCGCTTCACCGCCGAAAGCCACATGGTCCGCAAAATCATCGGCAGCGCGACCACCGCCAGGATGGTGTGGCTGGTCAGCAGCACCAGGTAGAACGCCCTGCCCGGCCCCGCGTAGTGGTGCAGCACCTGCGAGAGCGCGTGGTACGTGAGGTAGCCGGCGAGAAAGAGCGTGGAGGCCGTGGCGGCGACGGCCATCAGCTTCCAGTGCAGCTGAAAGCGCCTGGTGCGGATGGCCCAGTACCCCGCGAAGAGCGCGCAGGCGCTGGTGGCGTTGAGCGAGGCGTTGACGGTGGGAAGCGCGTCGACCAACGTCATCCGTTGCCTCCAACCGTCAGCGACCGCGCATCGCGCAGGATGGCGTCCTGGTCGTCGGCTTCGTAGAAGCCGCGGATGCGCCCCATGCGGTCCACCAAGACCAGCCGCTCGCCGTGCATGATGTCGAACGCTTCGAGGTGAGGGTCTGCGCCAGCGACGGGCATCTTCGCCATCGCCGTGTGGAAGCCCCGCACGACCGTCCTCTCCACCTCGCGCTGCTGGCCGGTCAGGTAGCGCCACTGGCCTTTGCGCTGGCCGTAGATCTGGGCGTAGTCGCGCAGCTTCGCGGGCGTGTCGCGCTCTGGATCGACGCTGATGGAGAGCAGGCTGATGTTGCCGCCCTGCTGCAGCGGAATGAGCCGGTCCTGCAGCTTCTTCATCTTCGACTGCAAGAGCGGGCAGGCGTCGGCGCAGCTGGTGAAGACGAAGTCCGCCACCCAGACGCGGCCCAGCATGTCGTCGCGGGTGAAGGGCTTCTCGTCCTCCGCCACCAGCGAGAACTGCGGCAGGTCTGCCAGGATGGGCAGCTCCTTGCGGAAGGCCGGCCGCAAGATCAAGACGCTCATGGGCACCGCCAGCACCAGCGCGGCGAAGGCGACCCAGCCCGGATGGAGGACGAGCTTCTTCTGCGGTTCGGCGGCTGCAGCCTGCATGGGCGCCCTCATAATGCAGATGGGTGCCTCAGCGCCAGCCCCGCTGATCAGCGCCAGTGGGTGAGCAGGCGCTCGCGGTCGAAGGTGCGCACCGCGAAGGCGATCAGCGCCACGTCGAGCGTTGCCACGCCGAGCGCGAGGCCGAAGTAGAAGCGCGGCCCCAGCGAGATCTTTCCCGCCAATTGTGTGACGAGGAGGCCCAAGAGCGGCAGCACGGTAGTGGCGGCCAGGTTCTGCGCGGCTCGCGGGTCGAGCACTCGCGCCGAGACGACGACCGCCGCGCCGTTGCCGAAGAGCGCCAGGAGCGGCGCCAGCAGCAGCGTTCCGAAGAGCCACGACGAGTCAGGCAGCAAGGCCGACCCGACAATGACGTCGATGCCCAGGCAGAAGAGCGCGGCCGCCGTCCAGGTGATGATCAGGGCCGGAATCAGCGCGGCGATGCTCTTGCCGAGGATGATGCTGGTCGTGCTCACGGGCGTGGCCAGGAGCGGCTCCAGCGTGCGCCGCTCGCGCTCGCCGCCGATGGACTGCGCGGCGATCAAGATGGGCAGGAAGACCGGCAGGACCAGGAACATGGGCAGCCAGTTCTGCGCCAGCACCGAGGCGACGCCGGCCACCGTCGCGCTGCCTTTGACGCCGTAGAACTCCTGCACGAAGGCCAGCGCCTGGTCGGGGGCGCGCTTCAAGAGCCAGGCAAGCAGCACCACCGGCACCAGCACGACCGTCGCGGGCAGCGAGATCATCGAGAGCAGCAGCACCGGAGAGCGCCGCAGCTCGAGCAGCTCTTTGCGGACGATGAGCCAGGTCACGAGGTCAATCCTCTTTCGCGGGCTTCCTTGGAGAGCTGCAGCCACGCCTCCTCCAGCGCATCGCGATGCGGCGAGACCGAGACGATGCGCGCTCCGGCGGCGGCCAGCGCGGCGACGATGTCGGGCACCTCGGCGAGCGGCTCGATGAGCAGCACCGGGCCGCGGGTTTCGATCGATTTGTACAAATTGGCCAGGGGCGCTGCGTCGAAGGGCTGGGCGAGCTCGATGCGCAGCAGCTCCTTGCGCGACATCTCGTGCACCGCCAAGAGCCGCCCGGCGATGAAGGCCGCGCGGGAGCAGAGCCGCTCCACCTCATCCAGATGGTGCGTGCAGAGCACGATGGTCGCGTGCTCCGCCGCCAGCTCGGCGATGACGTTGCGCATCTCGCGGGTGGCCTCCGGATCGAGGCCGACGGTGGGCTCGTCCAGGAAGATCACCTCGGGCTCGTGCAAGAGCGCGCGGGCGATGGCAAGCTTCTGCTTCATGCCGCGAGACAGCTCGGCAAAGTGTCTGTCGGCGTGCGAGCGCAGCGCGAAGCGATCGAGGAGCTTCGAAGCTCTGGCCGGCGCATCCACGGCGCCCTGCAGCTTGCCGAAGTAGATCAGATTCTCCCGCGCCGTCAGCCGATCGTAGAAGCCGGGCTGCTCGGTGAGGAGCCCGACCTTGGCGCGCAGCCCGGGCCCGCCGGGCTTGCCCGGAGCGATCTCGAAGCCCGCCACCCGGGCCGTGCCCGCGTCGGGCGCATAGAGACCCGCCAGCATGCGCAGCGTCGTCGTCTTCCCCGCGCCGTTCGGCCCCAAGAGCCCGAACACTTCGCCGCGCGCCACCTCGAAGGAGATATCGGTGCACGCCGCCCGCCCGCCGAACGACTTGCTCAGCCCTCTGGTTTCGATCGCGATCAAGGAGCGCACTCTACGCGCATCGACTGTGGAATGGCGCCGCGGTAGAACGCGCCGCATGGCGAATCAAGCGGACGTGATCGTCGTCGGAGCGGGACACAACGGCCTCGTCGCGGCGCTGATGCTGGCGCGCAAGAAGTTGAACGTCGTGGTCGTCGAGGAGAAGGACGTCATCGGCGGCGCGGTGCGCACCGAGAAGCCCTTCGCCAAGGCGCCCGGCCTCGCCACCTCCACCGGCTCGTATCTCCTCGGCCTGATGCCGCCCGAGCTGATCGGAAAGCTGGGCATCGACCTTCCCGTCCTGCGGCGCGACCCGCACTATTTTTTGCCGACCACCGGCAAGCGCTACCTGCTCTTCGGCTCGGACGAGGCGGCGATGAAGTCGCAGTTCGAGAGCTTCTTCTCCGCGCAGGACTTCAAGGCCAACCAGGCGCTGCAGGCGGAGATCGGCGCCCTGCGCGACGACGTGCACCAGACCTGGCTGGAAGAGCCGTTGAGCATCGAAGAGACCGCCGCGAAATACATCCGGCCCGCGTTGCAGCAAACCTTCGTCGACCTCTGCCGCAAGCCGGTCGGACAGTATCTGGAGCGGTTTGGTTTCAAATCAGATTTGCTCAAAGCGATGTACGCCGTCACCGATGGCTTCTCCGGATTGACGGGCGACTGGGACACCCCCGGCACGGGCATGAACTTCCTCGTCCACAACATGTGCCGGCTGCCCAAGGCCGACGGCACCTGGATGATCGTGCAAGGAGGCATGGGCACCATCACCAGGAGGCTGGCCGCGGCCGCCCAGGAAGCGGGCGTGCGGATTGAAACCGGGCGCGGCGTTCAATCGATTGCCAGCAGCAACGGCACGGCCAGCGGCGTCGTCTTCAAGGACGGCACCGAATTGAAGGCCAAGACGGTGGTGGTCAACGCCGACCCCTTCCGGCTGCGCAAGTTGATCGGCGAAGAGAAGTTGCCGGCGCACTACAACGCGCGCCTCGACAACTATCGCCGCGACGGCACCACCATGAAGGTCAACCTCGCGCTGAAGGATCTGCCGCGCTTCAACTGCCTGCCCGAGAATCGCGGACAGTTCGGCAGCACCATGCACCTCTTGCCCGACGAGTCCGAGGTGATGCGCGCCATGCACGAGGCCTTCGCGGACGTGAAGGCCGGACGGCTGCCGCGGTTTCCCACCATCGAGTGGTACGTGCACACCACCGTCGACCCCTCGATGCGCGACCCGCAGGGCCACCACAACTCCGCGCTCTTCGTCCAATGGGTTCCGTACGAACTGAAGGGCACGACCTGGGAAGCCGAGGAGCCGAAGTACGTGAAGCATCTCCTCGGCATCTGCGACCGCTTCGCGCCCGGAACCTCAGACCTGGTGGCCGACGTCTTTGCCTTGCCGCCGCCGAAGATCGAGCAGCACTTCGGGATCAGCCGCGGCCACATCCACCACGTCGACAACGCGTTCGGGTTCAGCGACCGCTTGCCGTACGCGACCCCCGTGCAAGGGGTCTATTCGTGCAGCGCAGGCTGCCATCCGGCCGGTTCGGTCATCGGCGCGGCGGGCCACAACGCGGCCGAGCGCGTGCTGCGCGACCTTGCGGCCTGAAAATGGTCGCATACCGTGGGCTACCGTAAAGCCCGCTCAGTCCGCACGTTTGTCTCATCGTGAGCTTCGAGAGTTGGGCCCAGTCGAGCAGGGCTACGGCGCTGGCAATGGTGGAATCCAAAGCCATTCGCTGCGCCAATGCGCTCTTTCGGGAGCTGAATCCGGGCCCCTGGCGCTGGGTCTCCGGGCCGCACACGAAGACCCGCTATGCCTCGTTGAACGAGCTGGCTGTCGAACAGGCGAACGGGCGGGCGTCTGCAATCTCGCGCTTCGAGCGGGAGAACGGCCTCACCATCGAGCTGCGGCTGGAGCCGATGGGCGAGGAGGTCGTGGTGGTGGTCTCCGACGTCACCCAAGAGGTCGCCCGCCAGCGCGTGCTCCAGCGCGACCGCGAAGCGCTGCTGCATGAAGAGCGCATGCACGCCATGGGAGTGCTCGCTTCCGGGGTCGCGCACGATCTGAACCACGTGCTCAACATCGTCGCGTTGCGCGTCGCCACGCTGCGGGCCGACCCTGCCTTGAGCGGCTCGAAGCAAACGCTCGACACGCTCTCTCGCGTGGTCACCGATGCGGCGCGCGTGGTCGCGCGGCTCCAGGATCTGGCCCGCAAACGGCGCGACCGGCCCAGCGATCCGCTCGATCTGACGGCCGTGCTCACCGGCGCGGTGGAGATGGCGCGCAGCGAAGCAGACCTGGCCGCCGTGCGCATCGAGGCGGACGTGCCGCCGCTGCCGCTCGTCCGCGGGTCTGCCGCCGAGCTCGCGCACGTCTTCGGCAGCTTGCTGGCCCACGCGCGCGAGCAAATGCCTGAGGGCGGCACCGTCCACGTCCGCGCTCGCGAGGATCACGGCCGCGTCTGCGTCGCCATCCGCGACAGCGGGCGGGGCTTGCAGCAGGAGGACCTGACCCGGCTCTTCGATCCCTTCTCGGGCGTCGGCGGTGAGTCGGCGTTGGGGCTCTCGGTGGCCTGGGGCGTGATGTCGCGCCTGGGCGGTCAGCTCTCCGCCAGCAGCCAGCCCGGAGAAGGCACCTCGTTCGCGCTCTGGTTTCCGCTGGCGGCGCCGCTGCCGCGCCGGGAGCCGGCCCCTTTGGCGCGCAGCGCCCTGCGTCCGCGGCGGAGGATCCTGCTGATCGACGACGAAGCCGACAACCTGGACGTGCTGCGCGAGGTGCTCGAGCTGGAGGGCCACTCGGTGGCGACGGCGCGCAGCGGGCCGGAGGCGCTGGCCCGCGTCGACTCTGGAGAGAGCTTTGATCTGGTGCTCTGCGACGTCGGCATGCCGGAGATGAGCGGCTGGCAGGTAGCGCGAGAGCTGGCGGCGCGCCATCCGCGCACGCCGGTGTGGATGCTCACCGGCTGGGCCAACGAGATTGGCGATTCGGATCCGCGCTTGCGAACAGTGCGCGGAGTGCTGGCGAAGCCGCTCGACCTCGATCGGCTGCGCACGCTGCTGGCGGGGCCAATCGCCGCGCCAGCGAGCGCCGTGCTACCCGAGCCTGCCGCGCTCTAGGCGTCCAGCGGCTCGATGCGTGCGGTCTCTACCGCGTACTCCTGGCCCAGCTTCTCCAGCACCGAGCTGAGGCGTTCCGCGTGCGCGGAGGCAGCGACGATGATGTCTCCCACTCCCTTGCGGCAGAGCAGGAAGATGCGGCCCGCCGCCAGGGCCTCCTTCTCGACCTTGACCTTCACCCGCGATCCCCTGCGAGGCGCGTGCTGCAGCGCACGGCGTTCTCCGTTGGCGGAGACGATCCACAGCTTACAAGCGTCGGCACTCTCTGGGGTCATGGTACGCACTTTGAACACTAATTGTGAAACGCCGATTTCTAAATGTTGCGATTGATTTCA
>DATBAA010000488.1:0-4046 GCA_036271755.1 Myxococcales bacterium
CAGGTTGAGGTCGAGCAAGATGAGGTCGGGCCGGCGCTTCCCCGGCGTGCGCAGCATCTGCAGCGCCGTCTCGCCGTCGTAGGCCACGTGCACCACGTTGCGCATCTTGGCCTCCTTGAGCGCTTCGACGGTGAGGCGCACGTCGGCTTCTGAGTCGTCGACCAGCAAGATTTCGATCAAGTTTCGCTCCCCAAGGACGGCAGGCGGACGGTGAAGGTGGCGCCTTCTCCGGGCGCCGACCGCGCATCGATGGTGCCGCCGTGGCGCTCGACGATCTTCTTGCAGACCGCGAGGCCGACGCCGGTGCCGGGCGTATCACGGCGCAGGCGGCGGAAGATCTTGAAGATGCGCTCGGCGAACTTCTGCTCGAACCCGATGCCCTCGTCGCGCACGGCGAGCAGGCAGGCGCCGCCGGCCGCCTCGCAGGAGATGTAGATGCGCGGAGGCTTGCCGCCGGAGAACTTGAGCGCGTTTCCGAGCAGGTTCTGGAACAGCTGCGTCATCTGCGTGCGGTCGGCGCGGATGCTCGGCAGCGGCGAGCGGGCGATGAGTGCCTGCGTCTGCTCGATGCTGCCCGCCAGGTTCTGCAGCGCCGCATCGAGCGCCTGATCGAGCGGCACCGCCTCGAGCTGCTGCTCGAAGGTGGCGATGCGCGAGTAGTGCAGCAGGCTCTCGATGAGCGCCTGCATGCGCTGCGCGCCCTCGATGGCGAAGCGGATGAAGTCGTCGGCGTCGGCGTCGAGGCGGCCTTTGTAGCGCCGCTCGATCATCTGCAGATAGCCGCCGACCGTGCGCAGCGGCTCCTGCAGGTCGTGCGAGGCGATGTACGCGAAGTCCTCCAGCTCGCGGTTGCGCGCCTCCAGCTCGCGATTCGCCAACGCCAGCTCGCGCGTGCGCTCTTCCACGCGGCTCGCCAGCGCGGTGCGCGCCTCGCGCAGGTCCTCCACCACGTTGAGCATCGCGCGCTGGGTCCGTCGCAGGTTGCGATTGTGCTGCTCGAGCTGGCTCGCGCTCGTCTCCGCCGCCAGATTGGCCGTCCGCCGCATCTCCTCGAGCTGCCGCGGCAAGCCGGCGAGCGCGGCATCCATCTGGGCTTCGTGCGCGGTGACGATCTCGTCGAGCGCCGCCGCGCGCAGCTCGTCGGGCGCGTTCGACGATTCGAGAAATGCCAGGCGCGCATAGAGCGCCACCGTCTCGAAGTTGCGGGCCGTGCCGCGGTCGATGGGACTTCGCGCCCAGCCGAGCACCACCGGCGCCGGCTCGCCCGCGGCGCCGAATCCAATCAGCGTCTTCACGCCGTAGGAGCCGCTGAAGGCGGGCGCGTCGATGCACAAGCTGGTCTTCGTCTGCTGCCGCAGCTGCTCGTGAATTTCGTCGAGGTACGGCGCCACCTCGACCGCGGGCGCCGCCTCGCTCCACTGCGGTTCAATGCCTCGGCTCACCAGCAGCCGCGCGCCCGCGTACACCTGCACCAGCACGAACACCGGCCGCCGGTCGTGCTCGAGCGCGTTCACCACCTCGGCCAGCGCCTCGGCAGCGGCGCCGCGCCTTCCGAGCCGGCGAATTTCGCGCCCCATCTGCATCGCCGCTTGCAGGTTGAAGCCGTACAGCTCACCGCCCCCGCGCAGGCGGCGGGAATCCGGCGCGAGGCCCGAGAAGGGAATCTCCGACGTCATGCCTTGGTGAGCCGTGCGATCTCCGCCTTGAGCTCGATCATGCGCTCTTCGCGATCGATCAGCGCCTGGTTGACGCGCTCCAGCTCGCTGAGCTTGTCGGTGAGCGTGGCGTTGGCGGCGCGCAGGTTCTCTTCCGCCTTGCGGCGCGCGCGCTCCTCGTCGTCGTGCCGCAGCCGGGCGTTGAGGACCGGCGCGACGAAGTCGCAGATCTGCTCCAGCAGCGCCACGTCGTCTTCGGTGTAGTCGCGATCGCGGTTGGCGAAGTGGAACTGCCCGATGAGCTCTCCGCGATAGAGGATGGGGCTGCCGAAGGATCGCCCGATGGGCAGGTGGCCTTCGGGCACGCGGTGCGAGGCGTTCTTGATCATCGACTTCCGCTCGATGAGGATGCGGCCCCACAGGCCTCCCCATATCTCGCGGCGAAAGACGATGTCTTTGTCGGCCACCTGGCAAACGGGGAAGATGTGCCGGGTCATCGACGGGCAGACCAGGTGGCCTTCGGTGCTGATGTACCCGAAGTAACCGAACGTGCTCTCGAACAAGCCGAGCATCAAGTCGAGGACGTCGGCGTACATGTCCGCTTCCGGCGTGAGCAGCAGGATGCGGGTCAGCTTCTCGCGAGTAGGCTCGAAAGGGATCGCCATCCCGGTCTTTTTAACCGGCCAGCGCGGCACCCCTCCCGCCGGAGCTCGTGAGAATTGTCAGCTATCTGTCAGATAAAAAGGCTGCGTAAGAAGACGTATAGTGCGCGGATGGAATTCCTCATCGCATTCATCTTCGCCGCCCCGGTCCTGGCGCAGTCCACGGCCGATTCGCAGCTGGCTGGCCTCGTGCAAACATATCAAGGGCTGCACGCGCATCCGGAGTTGCCGCACCACGAAGAGCACACCTCGGCCCTGCTGGCCGCGGAGCTGCGCAAGGCCGGCTTCACCGTGACCGAGCGCATCGGCAAGTATCCGGACGGTTCGCAGGCTTATGGTTTGGTGGCCATCCTTCAAAATGGTCCGGGTCCCAAGCTGCTCATCCGCGCGGAGATGGATGCGCTGCCCATCGTCGAAGAGACGGGCCTCGCCTATGCCAGCACGGTGAAGACGAAGAATGCCGCGGGGCAGGACGTGGGCGTGATGCACGCGTGCGGTCACGACATCCACGTCACGACGATGATCGGCGTGGCGCGCGCAATGGCGGCGAGCAAAGCGCGGTGGCACGGCACGTTGATGCTCGTCGGGCAGCCGTCAGAAGAGACCATCGACGGCGCCAAGGCCTTGCTGGCGGACCATCTCTACGAGCGCTTCGGCAGGCCAGACCTGGCCATCGCGCTGCACGACACCAACTCACGCGCGGCTGGGACGGTGGCGGTGACCAGCGGTCCGGCCCTGGCCAGCTCGACGTCGGTGGACGTGGTGATTCGCGGCATCGGCGGCCACGGGTCGCAGCCGCAGGTGACCAAGGACCCCATCGTGATGGCCGGCGAGCTCATCGTGCAGCTGCAGACCATCGTCAGCCGGCAGGAGAATCCGCGCGATCCGGCGGTGGTGACCATTGGCACCATTCACGGCGGCACCAAGCGCAACATCATTCCCAACGAAGTGAAGCTGGAGCTCACCACGCGCTCTTTCAGCGACCACGCGCGGCAGATCATCCTCGACGGCATCAAGCGCACTGCGCAGGGCGTGGGCATCGCGGCTGGAGTTCCAGAGGACCTGATGCCCGTCGTCACCGTGCTGGAGGCCGAGTCTACGCCGGTGATGTTCAACGACCCGGCATTGGCCGCGCGGGTCAAGGCAGCGCTGGTGGGCGCGCTGGGGGCGCAGAATGTGTTCACCGACGAGCCGGTGATGGCCAGCGAAGACTTCGGCGTCCTGGGCCTCGACAAGCACCAGATCCCCACGGTGATGTTCACGCTGGGCGCCATGGATCCGGAGAAATTTGCCGCCGCCACCGCCGCCGGAAAGTCCTTGCCGGGGCCGCACACCAGCAAGTTCCAGCCGCTGCCCGAGCCCACGTTGCGCACCGGCGTGGCCGGCATGTCCGCGGCAGCCATCGCCTTGCTGCAGTAGCGATCTAGGACGCCGGCTTGGATTGGGAGACGAGCCAGTCGATGAAGGTGGTCAACGAGGAGGACTTGTTGGCGTCGAAGGGGATGAGCGCCACGTAGCCGGTCCGGGGCACCGAGATCTCCGGGAAGGGCGTCAAAAGGCGGCCGGCAGCGATATCTTCTTGCAGCACCGGCAGCGGGCCGATGCCCAGGCCGAGCCCGTCGATCACCGCCTGCAGCGTGATGAAGAAGTGATCGAAGACGCGGCGGGGCTGCTCGGACCGCTGCGAAAGGCCCGCGCGAGCCAGCCAGTCGGTCCAGTCGCCCGGGCG
>DATBAA010000489.1:0-5562 GCA_036271755.1 Myxococcales bacterium
GCCGATCACGACTATCGCGTCCTCATGGACGAGATGAGCGAGGGCGTCGCCACGCTGGGCGAAGGCGGCCTCATCTCCTACTGCAACCAGAGCTTCGCCCGCATGATGGGCAAGCCGGCCGAGCGCATCGTCGGCACCTCCATCAGCCGCATCGTGCCGGCGTCCGCGCGCGATCGCGTCTCGGCGCTGCTGCAGGCGGGCCTGCTCACGGTGAGCAAGGGCGAGTTCGAGCTGTCGCGCGGCGACGGCAAGGCGAAGACGGTCCAGCTCTCGGTGAGCAGGGTGACCATGGACGCCGCGGTCGCCACCCTCTGCGTCATCGCCAGCGATCTCACCGAAGAGAAGGCGCGCGACCAGGCGGTGACCAGGGAGCGCACCGCGCGCGACGCCGCCTTGCGGGTCAGCGAAGAGCGCTATCGCCGCATCGTCGAGACGGCCGTCGAAGGCATCTGGCTGGTGGACGCCGAGGGCCGCACCACCTTCGCCAACGGCGCGCTCTGCGACATGCTGGGCCGCGACCCGGGCGAGATGCAGGGCCGCTTCATCTTCGACTTCATGGACGAAGAGTCGGCGCTGGCCGCGCGCCGCTTCCTCTCGCGCAACCGCCGCTACTCCGAAATGCGCGAGTTCGGCTTCCGCACCAAGGCCGGCCGCGAGCTGTGGGCGCTGTTGTCGATGAGCCCCATCGAGAGCGAGAAGGGCGAGCCGGGCGGAGCGGTGGTGATGGTGAGCGACGTCAGCGATCGCCGCAAGCTGCAAGCGCAGCTGCTGCTCGCGGACCGCATGTCGTCGTTGGGCACCCTCTCGGCCGGCGTCGCGCACGAGATCAACAACCCGCTCGCGTACGTCATCGCCAGCCTGGATCTGCTGGCCGGCCGCATGCCCGAGCTGGTGCCGGCGCTGCAGCCGCCGGAGGTGATCTTCGTCGACGAGCAGCTGCGGCGGGCCCGCGAAGGCGCGCAGCGCGTGCGGCGCATCGTGCGCGATCTCAAATCCTTCTCGCGCGCCGACGAAGAGACCATCGCGCCTACAGACCTGCGCAAGTCGCTCGACACCGCCATCACGCTGGTGTGGAACGAGATCAAGCACCGCGCGCGCCTGGTGAAGGAGTACGACGGCCTGCCGGCGGTGCGCGCCAACGAAGCGCGCCTGGGCCAGGTGTTCATCAACCTGTTGGTCAACGCCGCGCAGGCCATGCCCGAGGGCAACGTCGACGAGAACATCCTCCGGGTGGTGGGCCGCGCCGACGCGACCGGCAACGCGGTGGTCGAGATCCACGACTCGGGCTGCGGCATCCCGGCGGAGAACCTGGACCGCATCTTCGAGCCGTTCTTCACCACCAAGCCCATCGGCGAAGGCACCGGGCTCGGACTGGCCATCTGCCACGGCATCATCTCGTCGTTGGGCGGAACGCTGTCGGTGCAAAGTGAAGTGGGCAGGGGCACCGTCTTCCGCGTGGTGCTGCCGGTGGCCAAAGCCGAAGGCGCCACGCTGCCCGCCGCGCCGCGCGTGGTTCCGCGCCCGCCGATGCGCGGCAAGGTGCTGATCATCGACGACGAGAAGGATCTGACCGACGTCACCACCGACGGCCTGCAGGATCTGCACGACGTCCGCGCCACGCAGGACGCGCGCGAGGCGCTGGAGTGGATCGCGGCCGGCGACCAGTTCGACCTGATCCTCTGCGACATGATGATGCCGCTGATGACCGGCATGGAGTTCTACACGC
The DNA here is from genome assembly GCA_036271755.1 of Myxococcales bacterium. Lineage (GTDB taxonomy): Bacteria > Myxococcota > Myxococcia > Myxococcales > 40CM-4-68-19 > 40CM-4-68-19. The sequence continues at coordinate 1,727 of DATBAA010000489.1, forward strand.
GGCTGGCGGCGGTGGCCCCGCACCAGGCCGACCGCATCGTCTTCATGACCGGCGGCGCGTTCACGCCGCGCGCCCGCGAGTTCCTGGCGCGGCTGCCCAACCTGCGCCTGGAGAAGCCCTTCGACCTGGGCCACATCCTGGCCATGGTCAGCGCGCACCTCCAGAGCGCCTCGGCCGAGGCCACCCTGGGCTCCAAACCCGCCCCCCTCCACACCGCGTAACGCTAGTTGGAGGCGGTCTTGGCTGGGGCAGCGAAGCCGCGCTTGCGCATCAAGGCACCGATGCCAGGATCGCGGCCGCGGAAGGCCCGGTAGCCGTCGGCCGGGTCGATGGTGTTGCCGACGCTGAAGACGTTGTCGTGCAGCCGCCTGGCGACGGCCTTGTCGTACGGCCCGCCCGCTTCGACGAAGGCCTCCCAGGCGTCGGCGGAGAGCGTGTCGGCCCAGAGATAGGCGTAGTAGCCGGCCTCATAGCCGTCGGCCATGATGTGGTGGAACTGCGCGGTGCGGTGGCGCATCACCAGCTCGGAAGGCATGCCCAGCGCGGCCAGCGTGTCCTTCTCGAACTTGCGCGGGTCGCTGGTGGGCGGCGCCAGGTGCAGCTTCATGTCGATGAGCGCCGAGCTCAGGTACTCGACGGTGATGAAGCCTTGATTGAACGTCTTGGCCTTCTCGATCTTCTTCACCAGCGCCGCCGGAATCGGCTTGCCGGTCTGGTAATGCACCGCGTAGGTATTGAGCACTTCGGGCGTCGACAGCCAATGCTCGAGCAGCTGCGAAGGGAACTCGACATAATCGCGCGCGACGTTGGTGCCCGCCAGCTGCGGATAAGTCACGTTTGAATTCAAGCCGTGCAGCGCGTGGCCGAACTCGTGGAACAGCGTGCTGGCGTCATCCCAGGAGATGAGCACCGGCTCTCCCGGCTTGCCCTTCACGAAGTTGGCGTTGTTGGAGACGATGACCGGCACTTCGCTCAAATGCTGCTGCGGGCGATACTCATTCATCCACGCGCCCGAATTCTTGCCCGGCCGCGCATAGGGGTCGAAGTACCAGAGGCCCACGTGCTTGCCCTCGGCGTTCTGCACTTCCCAGACGCGCACGTCCTCTTGATAGACCGCGATCGAGCCGTCGGTAATGGGCACGAACTTGAAGCCGAACAGCTGGCCGGCGACGAAGAACATGCCCTCGCGCAGCTTCTCCAATTGCAGGTAAGGCTTGGTGTCGTTCTCGTCGAGATCATAGCGGGCCTTGCGGACCTTCTCGGCGTAATAGCGATAATCCCAAGGAGCGATCTTGAAGCGCGCCTTCTCCTTGTTGGCCACCTTCTGCATGTCGGCCACCTCCTCGTGCACGCGCGCGACGGCCGGCTTCCACACCGCCTCCATCAATTCGATGGTGCGCTCGGGAGTCTTCGCCATCTGATCCTCGAGCTTCCAATGCGCATAGGTTGGATAGCCCAGGAGCTTCGCCTTCTTCAGCCGTAGCTCCAGGACCTGCGAGACGAGCGCGTTGTTGTCGTGCTCGTCGCCGTTGTCGCCGCGCATGATGAACATGCGCCACACCTTCTCGCGCAGCGCGCGGTTCTTGGCGAAGGTCAGGAACGGATCGGTGCTGGAGCGCGTATTGGTGATGGCCCACTTGCCGGCCTGTCCGTGCGCCGCGGCGGCTTGCGCGGCCTGCTCGCGCAGCGCGGGCGAGAGCCCCGCCAGCTCGGACTCCTTCTCGATGAGCACCATCTCCGAGCCCTCCTCGGCGAGCAGGTTCTGGCTGAACTTCGTGCTCAGGCTGGCCAGCTGCTGGTTCAAGCCGGAGAGCTCCTTCTTGGCCGCGTCGTCGAGCTTGGAGCCGCCGCGAACGAAGCCGGTGTAGTCGAGCCAGAGGAGCCGCTGCTGCTCGGCGGTGAGCTTCAAGCCGTCGCGCTTTTCATAGACCGCGGCGACGCGCGCGAAGAGCTTCGGGTTCTGCAGGATCTTGTCGGCGAACTCGGCCAGCTTCGGCGAGAGCACCGATTGAACCTTCTGCATCTCGCCGTCGTTCATGGTCGAGGTGTAGATGTTGTAGACCGAGCCCGCGCGATTGAGCGGCTGGCCCGCGCGCTCCAGCGCCACGATGGTGTTCTCGTAAGTGGGCGCCTCCGGATTGGACGCCAGCTGCTCGATCTCGGTCAGGTTCTGCGCCATGCCGTCTTCCATGGCCTTTTGAATGTCCGCCACCTTGAACTTGCCGAACGGCGGCACGCCGTCCCAAGGGCCCTGCCAGGGAGCGAGCAGTGGGTTGCTTTCCACCGGCGGCGCGGCCAGGGCGGCGGCCACCGGCGCGGGCGCGACGGCAGCGGGCGCCGGGGCAGCGGCGGCGGGTGCAGGCCTCGTTTGCTGCTCGGCACAGGCGGCGAGCGCCAAAGCCAATAGGACCGCGTGAGTCGAATTCATGAAATGCTCCCTGGTGGTTTCCCGGCGACCCTCTACTACGAAGCCACCTTGCGTGCATTTCGGCGGGGCGTTAGAACCGCCGGCTCAACACCTGCAAGAGGAGTTTGAAATGTCTTTGCGCATTGGCGACGAAGCTCCGAATTTCACGGCCCAGACGACGGAAGGCACCATCGACTTCCACCAGTGGATTGGCGACAAATGGGCCATTCTCTTCTCGCACCCCAAGGACTTCACGCCGGTGTGTACCACCGAGCTCGGCATGGTCGCCAAGCTCAAGCCTGAGTTCGACAAGCGCAACGTCAAGGTCATCGGCCTCTCGGTCGACTCGGTGGACGACCACACGCGCTGGTCGAAGGACATCCAGGAGACGCAGGGCACGGCGCCCAACTATCCGATGATCGCGGACCACGACTACAACGTGGCCAAGCTCTACGACATGCTGCCCACCGCCGTCAGCGGCGACCCGAAGGTCCGCACCGCCGCCGACAACGCCACCGTGCGCGCGGTCTTCATCGTCGGCCCGGACAAGAAGATCAAGGTTATCCTCATGTACCCCATGACCACCGGCCGCAACTTCGACGAGATCCTGCGCACGGTCGATTCGCTGCAGCTCACCTCGAAGCACAAGGTGGCGACGCCGGCCAACTGGAAGCAGGGCGACGACGTCATCATCTCCGGCTCGGTGAAGGATGACGAGGCGAAGCAGAAGTATCCGGGCGGATGGAAGGCGCCGAAGCCGTACCTGCGCATCGTTCCGCAGCCCAAGTAACGCAAAGCTTCAATGACTTCTCGAGCGGCTCGCCCTGGTTGGACGGGCCGCTCTGTTTTTGTGCGTTCGACAGTCCGGGCGTGCCTTCGCTTCGTTTGAGGGCGAAGGTCTGCTAACCCCTGTGGCAAGGGGGGTGGCTCTGGATCCGATCGCCAAGACGGCCTGGTACGGCTGCGGCATTCGCGCGGCGGACGCCAGGAGCAAAGAACCCATCTGCGGCGACAAGCTGGCGGAGCGGTTCATGACAGCCGAGGCGACGGCCGTCTACGAGCAGTTCAAGAAGCTCAAGAACCGCAACGCCAGCAACGTCACCCGCCACCGCATCATCGACGACCTGCTGCGCGAGCGGCTTCGCGGCGACGCCGCGCTGCGCGTGCTGTTGCTCGGCGCCGGCTTCGACACCCGCGCCTTCCGCCTCGAGGGCGGAGACTGGCTGGAGGTCGATCAGCTGCCCATCATCGAGCAGAAGGAGGGCGCGCTGCCGTCGGAGCGGTCGCCCAATCCGCTGCGGCGCATCGGCATTGACTTCGAGCCGGCCAGCCTGGAGGTCGCGCTCTCCGTCTGGGGCGAGCCCCGGCCGACGGTGGTGGTGATGGAGAGCGTCAGCATGTACCTGGACGACGGCCAGCTCTTGCAGAC
>DATBAA010000490.1:0-2054 GCA_036271755.1 Myxococcales bacterium
GGTGAGCGACGGTGGTTTGAGATCCCTGGGGCGGTCGGTGGCGCGCTTCCCGTTCGAGCGCGGGCTGGTGATGGGCGTGGCGGCGGTGGTCGGCCTGTACGGCGGCATCGCGGCGGGTCTCTTCGCCACCGCCATCCAGTCGGCGCAGCTGCTCATCTTTCGCGGCACCGAGGTGTTTCGCAGCCTGGAGCTGCCCGCGTTTCGCGTGTCGTTCCGCGAGCAGATCAAGCACGCGCATTGGCACTTCGAGTTCGCCGCGCTGGCCGGGCTCATCCTCGGCGCCGCGTTCCTGCTCGACAAGGTCGGAAAGCGCCTGCCCGTCTTCGAGGTGCGGCGCCTGCGGGCCATCGCGCTGGCGGCCGCATTCGGCCTGACGCTCTACTACCCGCTGGTGCTGCTGCGCACCTTCAACAACAGCTTTCCCGAGGCGGAAGGCGGCCTCTACGCCTTGTTGCAGCACGCGCCCCGGGTGATGTGGGTCGTTGGTCCTGCGTTGGGAGCGTTACTCGCCGCGCTCATCGTGCGCTTCTCTCCCGAGAGCGGCGGCCACGGCGTGGTCGAGGTGATCGAGGCGGTGCACAAGCGCGGCGTCGGAATTCGCGGCCGCGTCGCGCTCTGGAAATCGCTGGCCGCCGGTCTCGTCATCGGCTCGGGCGGCAGCGCGGGGCGGGAAGGGCCGGTGGTGCACCTGGGCGGCGCGATCGCTTCGTCACTCTCCCGTTTCCTGGAGCTGCCGCGCAGCGAAGCTACGCTGCTCCTCGCGGCGGGCGCGGGCGCGGGCATCGCCGGCTCGTTTCAGGCGCCGTTGGCGGGCAGCTTGTTCGCGCTGGAGATCGTCCTCGCCGACTTCGACGTGCGCCGCTTCGCGCCGGTGGTGCTGGCCTGCGTGACGGCGGTGGCGACTTCGCGCGCGTTGCTCGGCGGCGCGACCGATCTGCGGCCGGTGAACTGGCAGCTCAACCATCCGTCGGAGATCATCATCTATCTGATGCTCGGGCTCTTGTCGGGCGTCGTCGGCATCCTCTACATCAAGTTCGTCCACGCGGCGGAGGTGCGCTTCGCCAGCGGCCGGCTGGGCAAGCTGCGGCCGGAGCTGCGCGCCGCGCTGGGTGGAATGTGCGTGGGCTTCGTCGGGCTGCTCGCGCCGCGAGTGATGGGCACGGGCATCGAGACCATGAACGCCGCGCTGGCCGGGCAGCTCGCCTTCGGGACCATGCTGCTGGCCCTGGGCGCGAAGCTCTTGTCGACCTCGTTCACGTTGGGCTCCGGCGCGCCGGGCGGCAGCTTCTTTCCCGCCGTCTTCCTGGGCGCGATGCTGGGCGGCGCGTTCGGGCAAGCCGCGCACTGGGTGTTGCCGGGCATCACCGCCGGCCCCGAGGCGTACGCGGCGGTGGGAATGGGCGCGGTGGTGGCCGGCGCGACGCTGGCTCCGCTGACCGGCGTCCTGATGATGTTCGAGCTCACCGGCAGCTATCAGATCGTGTTGCCTTTGCTGGTCGCCTGCGGGACCGCGGTCGCGCTGGTGCACGGCGTGCTCGGGGCTTCCATCTATCAATTGGGCGCGCGCCGCCGCGGGGTGCGCTTCGGCAACACCGAGGCGTCATTGAAGGATCTGTCGGTGGCCCAGGCGGTGGACAAGATCGCGCCGCTGCAGGCCGGCCTGCCGTTCGCCGAGCTCTTCTCGACGCTGGGGGCGACTCCTCACGCGGCCTTTCCCGTGGTTGATGCGGCCGGCGTGGTGGGCGTGCTCTCCGTGCGCGAGGTGCGGCGGGCGCTGCTCGATCCGGGCGTCGACCGCACCGCGACCGCGCGGAGCTTCACCAAGACCGCCGAGCTGCTGCTGGCCGACGACGACCTCGGGACCGCGGTGCAGAGGATGTCAGACGCGGGAGTGTCGGAGGCCTTGGTCTTGGACGACGAGAAGAAGCCGGTGGGCATCGTCACCCGTGAGGGCATTCTCGAGGCCTGGCGAAAAGCCACCACCCCGCGCGACCACTAAGCTCCCCCTAAACATATTTTTGGGGGGTTGCTAAGCCCCCTAAACACATCCTAAA
>DATBAA010000491.1:0-1944 GCA_036271755.1 Myxococcales bacterium
CGCGGGGAAGTCCTCGTGGTCCTCGTGCGGGCCGCGAAAGCAGATCGACAGCTCCGCCTGCGACTCCTTGTGCTCCACCGCGATCAACTGAGGCCCCAGCGGCGGCTCGGGCGGCGGCTCGTCGCGCAGCACCTCGCCGGCAGGCAGCACCCCGAAGTGCTTCTCCGCGAGATCGAGCACCTGCGCGTGCTTGAAGGGTCCGGCGACGGCCAGGACCAGGTTGCGCGCGCCGTAGGCCTTCAAGTGCTGCGCGCGGACGTCGGCCTCGGTCAGGCTGGAGACGCTCTCGCGCGTGCCGGCGATCTTGAGGCCCAGCGCGTGGCCGGGGAAGAGCGCCCGCTTGGCCAGGTTGTCGACGTCGATGTCGCGGCCATCCTCGTCCACCTCGTCGAGGATCTCCTCGAGAATGACCTCGCGCTCGAGCTCCAGCTCCTTGAAGAGCGGCTTCGAGAGCATGCTGCCCAGCACGGCCATCGGCTCGGTCAGGTGCTTGGGGTGCAGCGGCGAGAAGTAGTAGCCGTGATCGCGGGTGGTGACGCCGTTGAGCGAGCCGCCGCAGTCCTCCACCAGCGCGTTCATGGCGCGGCCGTCGGGGTAGCCCTCGCTGCCGCGGAAGAAGAGGTGCTCCAGGAAGTGCGAGACGCCGTTGCGGCGCGGGTCTTCGTGGCGCGAGCCCGCCCGGACGTAGACGGCCACCATGCCGGTGTGCAGGTGCGCAAGCTCGGCGGTGATCACCCGCAAGCCGTTCTCGAGGACACTTTTCTGGGACAGTTCGTCTTTCAAGGGGCGCGGAGGATATGCGCCGCGTCATGCTTGCGCAATCGCCACCGCCTCGGCCTGTTGCGGCGCCACCGGCAGCTTCAGGCTGAAGGCCGTTCCCTTCCCGGGCTCGCTCTCGCAGGCCAGCACCCCGCCGTGCTCCTGGGCGATCTCCTGGGCCATGGCCAGCCCCAGGCCGGTGCCGCGCTCTTTGGTGGTGAAGAAGGGGTCGAAGATGCGCTGCAGCCGCTCCTTGGCGATGCCCGGGCCGGTGTCTCGCACCTCCACCACCACCGAGCCGTCCAGGCCCCGGGTGGAGACGCGCAGCGAGCCGCCGCCCGGCATGGCCTCGCGGGCGTTGCGCACCAGGTTGAGCAGCAGCTGCCGCAGCTGGGCGACGTCGGCGTGGACGAGCGTCAGGGCAGGGGAGAGCTCGAGCTGCACCGAGACCCTGCCCAGGTCCAGCTCGGGCCGCACGAACTCCAGGAGGTCGCGCACGGTGTCGTTCAGGTCGGCGCGCTGGAACTGCGGCTTGGGCAGCCTCGCGAAGCGCAGGTATTCCTCGGTGATGGCCGCCAGCCGGTCCACCTCGCGGACGATGGCGTCGCACAGCTCGCCCGCTCCGGCGGAGCCGTCCCGCAGCCGCTCGCCCAGCTCTTCGGCGTTGAGCGAGATGCTCGAGAGGGGGTTGCGAATCTCGTGGGTGATCTGCGCCGCGATGCGCCCGATGGCCGCCAGCCGCTCGGAGCGCACCAGCGCTTCGCCCTGGGCGCGCAATTCGCGCTCGCGGGCCGCCAGCCGCTGCGCCATGGCGTTGAACTCGCGAGCCAAGAGCGACAGCTCGTCGCCGCCCTGCTCGGGCACCACCACCGACTCGGGCCCGACGCGTCCCAGCCGCTGCGCCGCCTCGGTCAAGGTGGTGATGGGCCGCAGCGCCCGCTGCGAGATCCAGGTGACCAGCAGGCCCACCGCCAGCGCCAGCGCCGAGAGCGCCAGCACCGCCCAGCGCGCCGCGCGCTCCTGCTTGCCCGCCTCTTCGACGCCCTGGTTCATCTCGTCCTGCAGCGCTCCGCCCAGCGCCTTCAGGTCCTGCTCCACCCGCCGCTCGGCCGTCCTGAGCCGCGCCACCGCCACCGCCGGCGGCTCCTGGCCGTGCTCGAAGCTGGCGATCACCGCCGCGGCGGC
>DATBAA010000492.1:0-1791 GCA_036271755.1 Myxococcales bacterium
GCACCGCGCGAACCTGGGCCACAAGCTGGGCGTCAACACGCCCATCGATCTGGTGCGGCTGCTCCTCGGCCGCGAGCGCTGGAAGGGAAGCTGACCCGCGCTTGAACTTGCTAAACAACCCTCTATAATGTTTAGCAAGAATGCCGCGGATCTTCGAGCTTCCCCTGTCCGCGCAGACGGCCTACGCCGAGCTCGCCGAGCAGACGCGCTCCTTCGAGCTGACCAACGCGCTCGCCGGGCTGGTCGGCAGCTTTCAAAAGCTCAAACGCGGCGGGCGGGAATATTGGTACTTCGCCTATCGCGATCTCGACCAAAAACTCAGGCTGGCCTACGTGGGGCCCGACGAAGAGCGCACCCAGCTCCTGGTGGAGCGGTTCGAGCGGATTCGCCGCGATCGGCCGCTCGCCCCGCAGGCCCAGGCGGCGCTCGCGCTCGGCTGCACACCGGCGGCGCCCAAGCACTTTCGCATCGTGAAGCGGCTCGGCGAGTATGGTTTTTTTCGCGCCGGCGGCATCCTCATCGGAACCCACGCCTTCCTCGCGCTGGGAAACCTCCTCGGCGTTCGCTGGGGCGACGGCGCCACCACGCTCGACGTCGACTTCGCCCACGCCGGCCGCAACGTCTCGGTCGCGCTCCCCGCCACCAGCGTCCGCATCGACGTGCATGGCGCGCTCGCATCGCTGGAGATGGGTCTTTTGCCCATCAGCCAATTCGACGGCAGCGTGGGCGCGCAGTACCGCAATCCGGCCGATCCCGAGCTGCGCATCGATTTCGTCACCAGCGCGACGCGCAGCCGCAAGCCGGTGCACCTGCCCGAGCTCAACCTCACGCTCCAGCCGCTCAAGTTCATGGAGCTCTCGCTCGAAGGAACCACGCAAGGCTGCCTCTTCGATCGAACCGGCGCCTGCACCGTGAACCTCCCGGCGCCCGAGCGATACGCGGTCCACAAGTTGATCGTCTTTGGTGAACGGCCGCGCGCCGAGCGGACCAAGGCGCAAAAAGATCTGCTCCAGGCGGCGAGCCTGGCGAGCTATTTTGCCGGGAGCGATCCCAACACCTTCAACGCCGCGTGGCGCGAAGTTCTCGGTCGAGGAAAAGGCTGGAGGAAGCGCGCTCTCGAGGGAAAAACCGCGTTGCTGCGAATCGCTCCCGAGCTGGACGTGCCGGCGCTCTGGGCGAAGTGATCAGACGAGCTTGATGGCCAGCGTAATCGACGGCACCGCCGCCAGCGCGCGCGAGACCGGGCAGCCGGCCTTGGCCTGCGCGCCGATCTCCTCCAGCTTGGCCTGATCGAGCCCGGCCGCGCTCACCTCGGTGATGAGCTCGATCTGCTTGATGAGCGGCCCCTTGTCGTCGCGATCGAAGTGCACTTTGGCGACGGTGTGGACGCGCTCGGGCTTGAGCCCCGCCTTCTCCAGGCTGCTCGACAGCGCCATCGAGAAGCAGCCGGCGTGCGCCGCCGCGATCAGCTCCTCGGGGTTGGTGCCGGCGCCGTTCTCGAAGCGCGACTTGAAGGTGAACGCGCCTTCATACGCGCCCGAGCCGAGCTTCATCTTGCCGCCGCCCTCTTTGAGGCTGCCCTTCCACTCCGCTTCCGCGTTTCTCAGCATGCGAACCTCCAAATAGTTGGCGCGATCGCGCCCGCTCCCGATCTAGGCACCGGGACTGCGACCACAACGGCGGCTCGGCTCAGTTGGGCAGGTTCTTCCGTCTCTCGGCGGCCTGGCGCACATGCTCGACGGTGCGGCGCACGACGGCGCGCGACTTGTCGCTGACCACCCCGTCGCTCTT
>DATBAA010000493.1:0-5006 GCA_036271755.1 Myxococcales bacterium
TCGGTGTGTAAGACCGACGCTCTACCGCTGAGCTACCCGCCCGGATGCGAGCGGGAGCGCTATGTACGGCGACCGCCGCGCGATGTCAAGCGCGGGGTAGAACGCCTGCCAAATGGCCGCGATCGTCACCACCGCCCCGAGCGGAAGTCCAGAGGAAGCGGACGATCTTGCGAGGCGTTTCGGTCTCGAAGCGCGGCCCCGCCAAGGTCGGCCGCTGCACGAGATCCTCGCCGACGCCAGCCCCAGACCCGTGCTGGTGCTCGCCGAGAAGCGCGCCGATCTCTACGACGGAAACCTGAGCTACAGAGCCTCGGCCGGCCTCGCGTTCCTGCGGCTCCTGCGAACGCGCCACGGACCGCCGGATCCTCTGGTCGCGGCCGCGGACTTGAAGCCAGGCGAGCGAGTGCTGGACGCCACGCTCGGCCTCGCGGGCGACGCGCTCCTCGCCGCCCAGGCCACGGGCACGACGGTCGTCGGACTGGAGCAGAGCGGACTTCGTGCGGCTTTTACGCAGGCCGGTCTGACCAGGCTGCCGGGGCACGGACGCGAGCCGGGGAGGCTCATCGAGGTCCGTCACGAAGACCATCGAAGCTTTCTGAAAGCTCAGGAGGCAGGCTCCTTCGACGTGGTCCTGCTGGACCCGATGTTCCGGGTCAAAGGAGACGCCGGCCCACTCTTCGATCTGCTGCGCGCCCACGCCGATCACGAGCCGCTCACGCTCGAGACCCTGAACGAAGCGCGACGGGTCGCGAAGCGCGGCGTGCTGATCAAGGACCACGCCCGCGGCGCCGAGCTTCAGCGGCTGGGGCTGACGCCGCGCCTGTCGCGACGCATGGCGGTAATCGCGTTTGGCTGGGCCGATTCGCTCATTCCCCGTTGACCAAAGCTACGCTCGCGGCGGAGTGTATGTGCGATGCCTACCGTCCTCATCGCGGGAGCCACCGGAGCCGTCGGCAGCGCGCTCGTCCCCGCGCTGCGCAAGGACGGCATGAAGGTGATTCCGCACGTCCGGCCCAAGACTGCCGAGCGCCATCCGCTGGGGCAGGACAAGCATGCGCTCATCGCCGACCTGACCGACGTGGCCAAGCTGGACGCCGCGATGGAGCGCGTGCAGGCCATCGTCTGCAGCGTCGGCACCATGCGACGGCGGTTCGCCGCCGGCGACACGTACCTCAGCTCGGACTACGAGCCCGTCGCGCAGCTGGTCGACTCCGCGCTGCGGATGAAGGGCGCCAAGCGCTACTTCGTGCTCGTCTCGGCGCTGGGCGCGCGCTCCGGCTCGGGGTACCTGGGCTGGAAGTTCAAGGCGGAAGAAGTGGTGCGCTTGAGCGGGCTGCCGCACGCGATCTTGCGGCCGTCGTTCCTCGATTCGACCAAGAGCAACTCGCAAGCGAGCGATGGCAAGCAGCGTGCGCCGCCGCCGCTGTTCGGATCCGTGCTGCGGGGTCTCGGCGTGTTTCCGAAGATGAAAGGTGTCTCAGAGGATTTGCGGCCCATTCCGGTGGAAGTGCTCTGCGATGCGATCGCCAAGCTCATTCGCAAGAACGAGAACCAGGCGCACGTGCTGACGGGCCGGCAGCTCTGGCCGCTGGCCAAAGCGCTGCGCTAAGCCGCGTCGTGGAAGATGATGCCCAGCGTGTGGCGGCGGCCTGCGCGGATCTTGCTCACTCCGTGGCGTAGCGCCGCGCGAAAGTAGCCGCGGGTGCCGCGCATCGGTCGGTTGTTGACGGCGAAGACCACCGCGTCGCCTTTGCCTAACGGCACCACCATCGGACGGCTCTGCATGCGTGCGCGCGATTCGGTCAGCACGAACTCGCCGCCTTGGAAATCTTCGCCGGGTTGAGAGAGCAGGGTTGCCACTTGCAGCGGAAAGACATGCTCGCCGTAGAGGTCCTGGTGCAGCCGGTTGTAGTCGCCCGGGCCATACTGCAGCAGCAGCGGAGTGGGGCGCACCTGACCTGCCGCGTGGCAGCGCTCGAGGAACTCCGCATGCTCCGAAGGGAAGCGCACCTCGAGACCAAGCTGTTCGTGCCAGCGATTGGCGATGGGCGCGAGCCGCGGATAGAGCGAGGCCCGCAGATCGCGAACCAGCGGCGGCAGCGGATAGGAGAAGTAGCGGTACTCGCCTTGGCCATATCCGTGGCGGCCCATCACCACGCGATTGCGGAAGCCGTCGCCCTCGAACGAGCCCGCGACAGCTGAGCATTGCGCTGCGGTCAGAAGCTTGGGAATGACGCACCAGCCGTCGGCGTCGAGCGCGGCCACATCAATCGATTTCATTTCCGCGGCTCCGGGCCGCCATCGGCCCCGATCGGCATTCGCACGCCGCCCAACTGCAACCAGAAAGCGCTGCCGTCCGAGTGCAGCCACGGCAGCAGCGAAGCTTGCGCCGCGCGAGTCAGCCGCGCCCGCTCCCCGCGCACGCGAGCATAGAGTGCATCATCGGCCCCTGAAGCCAACGACTCGATCTCTTCCCACTCGCCGGTCAGCAATTCTCCACGCAAGCGAGACTCAGAGAGCGCGACCTGCTGCACGAAGAACGGCGCGTCCTCGACGTCGAGATATCCCCACTCACTCCCGATGCGCGTCGCCCACCGCCCATCCGGCGCGCGATGAACCCCGCGATGCAGCACCGACAGCGTCCGCTCATGCTCGATCAGCCCACCGCGATGAAAGAAGCGTCCCTCCTTGTCGAGCCGCAGCCCGCTCGCCTCCCGCAACAACTCTAGTTGGGCCTCATCCACACGCGCTCTCTAACACACCAAAACCGCCGCGCTGGCTCTCTGCGGACTCCCAATTTCAAATCAACCGCAAAGCGCGCCAAGCGCGCAAAGTCAAAACCAACTTATTTTTCCTTTGCGGGCTTTGCGCGCTTTGCGGTGAAATGTTTTTAGTGGAGCGTTGCTTCCGGGCCTTCGACGCGGCTGAAGGTCAGGACGTCGTCCGAGGCCTCGGCGTCCACGCGGACGGTGTCGCCGCCCTTGTAGTCGCCCTTCAGGACCTTGACCGCCAGCGGGTCGAGGATCATCCGCTGGATGGCGCGCTTCAGCGGCCGGGCGCCGTAGACCGGATCATATCCAGACTTGCCAACGGCCTCTTTCGCGCGGTCCGTCAGCTCGAGAGCGAGACCCTTGTCCTGCAGCAGCTTGCCCAGGCGCGCCAGCTGGATCTCGACGATGCGCGACAGCTCCTTGCGCTGCAGCGAGTGGAACACCACCACCTCGTCGATGCGGTTCAAGAGCTCCGGCCGCAGCTCGGCGCGGATGGCCTCTTTGACGCGCTTGTCTTCCTTGGCCACGTCCTCTCCCGTGATGTGCTGCGAGCCCAGGTTGGAGGTCATGATGACCACCGTGTTGCGGAAGTCGACCGTGCGTCCCTGGCCGTCGGTCAGCCGCCCGTCGTCGAGCAGCTGGAGCAGCACGTTGAAGACATCGCGATGGGCCTTCTCGATCTCGTCGAAGAGCACCACGGTATAGGGCCTGCGCCGCACGGCCTCAGTGAGTTGGCCGCCCTCGTCATAGCCGACGTATCCCGGCGGAGCGCCGATGAGCCGCGCCACGGAGTGCTTCTCCATGTACTCGCTCATGTCCAGCCGCACCATCGACTGCTCGTCGTCGAAGAGGAACTCCGCCAGCGCGCGCGACAGCTCGGTCTTGCCGACGCCGGTAGGGCCGGCAAAGAGGAAGCTGCCGATGGGCCGGTTGGGATCCTGCAAGCCGCTCCGGGCGCGGCGGACCGCGTTCGACACCGCCCGCACGGCCTCTTCCTGACCCACCACGCGCTGCTGCAGCCGGTCTTCCATGGCCACCAGCTTCTGCATTTCGGCCTCGAGCAACTTCGAGACCGGAATGCGCGTCCACTTCGACACCACTTCGGCGATGTCCTCTGCGTCGACCTCTTCCTTCAGCATGCGCCGCGTCGTCTGCAGCGTGCCCAGCTGCGCGTTCTGCGCCTCGAGCTCTTTCGCCAGGCTCGGGACCACGCCGTACTTCAGCTCGGCCGCGCGGCCCAGGTCTCCCTTGCGCTCGGCGTCGGCGATCTGCTGGTGCGCCTCTTCGATCTTGGTCTTGGCGTCGCGAATGCTCTGGATGGCCTTCTTCTCGTTTTCCCAGTGCGCCTTGAGCGAGTCTTGCTCTTCGGAGAGCGTCGAGATCTCGCGCGTGATCTCGCCAAGCCGGCCGCGCGAGAGAGCGTCGGTCTCTTTCAGTAGCGCCTGCTCCTCTATCTGGAGTTGCAAAAGGCGCCGGCGCACCTCGTCCATCTCCACCGGCATGGAGTCGATCTCCATGCGCAGCTTCGAAGCAGACTCATCGATGAGATCGATGGCCTTGTCCGGCAGGAAGCGATCGCTGATGTAGCGGTTGGACAAGGTCGCCGCGGCGACGATGGCCGAATCCTGGATGCGCACGCCGTGGTGCACCTCGTAGCGCTCCTTCAGCCCGCGCAGGATGCTGATCGTGTCTTCGACCGAAGGCTCGCCCACCATGACCGGCTGGAAGCGCCGCTCGAGCGCGGGGTCCTTCTCAATGTGCTTGCGATACTCGTTGACGGTGGTCGCGCCGATGCAATGCAGCTCGCCGCGGGCCAGCGCGGGCTTGAGCATGTTGCCAGCGTCCATGGCGCCCTCGGCCGCTCCGGCGCCGACGATGGTGTGGAGCTCGTCGATGAAGAGGATGACCTGTCCTTCAGAGGCGGTCACTTCCTTCAGGACGCCCTTCAAGCGCTCCTCGAACTCGCCGCGGAACTTGGTGCCCGCGATGAGCAGAGCCATATCCAGCGCGACGATGCGCTTGCCCTTGAGGCCTTCGGGAACGTCGCCGTCGACCACACGCCGGGCGAGGCCTTCGACGATGGCGGTCTTGCCTACGCCCGGGTCGCCGATGAGCACGGGGTTGTTCTTGGTGCGCCTCGACAGCACCTGGATGACGCGGCGGATCTCTTCATCGCGGCCGATGACCGGGTCGAGCTTGCCCTTGCGGGCACGCTCGGTGAGGTCGATGGCGTAC
>DATBAA010000494.1:0-7658 GCA_036271755.1 Myxococcales bacterium
GCGGCGCTGGTCATTGGTGAGTATCTCGTACTCTTGATACCGGCGTTGGCCGGCTGGTCCACGCGGCTGGCGGTGCTGGTCGCGGTGCTCTTCGCGCTGCTGCAGCTCAAAGGAGTGAGTTTGTCGGGCAAGGTGCAGGAGGTGACGAGCCTCGCCAAAGCCGTCGCTTTCATTGCCCTGGTCGCCGCCTGCTTTCTAGTAAAAGGCTCGGAGCCGATCAAAGCCACGATCGTTCCCGAGCATTCACTAGCCATCGCCATCGTCCTGGCGCTGCAGTCGGTCATCTTCACCTTCGACGGCTGGACGGGCATCATCTATTTCTCCGAAGAGGTGAAGAACCCCGCGCGAGAAGTGCCGCGCTCGTTGATTCTCAGCGTCGTCTTCATTGCCGCCATCTATCTGGCGGTCAACGCCGCGCTGCTGCACGTGGCCTCGCCGGCGGAGCTTGCGGGCGCAACGCTTGCCGTCGGTGTCGCGGCGGGCAAAGTCTTCGGCGCGCTGGGAGACCCGGTCATTCGCTGGCTCACCGTGCTCTCCATGCTGGCGGCCATCAACGCGTTTCATTTGATGGCCTCGCGCATTCTCTTCGGCATGTCGCGCGACGGGCTCTCGTTCAAAGCCGGCGCCCGGGTGAATCGCGGCGGCACTCCGGCGGCGGCGCTCCTGGTCAGCGCGGCCGCGGCGGTCGCCTTCATTCTCACCGGCACCTTCGAGGAAGTGATCGCCGTCCTCTCCTTCTTCTTCGTCGCCAACTACGCGGTCTCGTTCTTGTCACTCCTGGTGCTGCGCCGGCGCGAGCCCGAAGCAGAGCGGCCGTTTCGCGTGCCGCTCTATCCGTACCTGACCGTCTTCACGCTGCTGGTCTCGCTGGCGTTCCTGGCCGGCTCCATCGTCAGCGATCCCCGGCACAGCTTGCTGGCGCTCGGCGCCCTGCTCGCCAGCGCGCCAATCTTTTTCCTGCGAAAGTGGATTCGATGAGCATTCGATCGCACTTGCTGCTGCTGGCGCTGGCGGCAGTGGTGCCGGTGCTCGCTTTCGGAGCGTTCGTCTCGGTGGCGCTGGTGCGTTACGAGCGCGAGACCCAGCGCATGGGCACCGTGGATCAGGCGCGCGCGACGATGACCGCCGTCGACGCCCAACTGCGCGGCTCCATCGCCGCGCTGCAAGCCTTGGCGACCTCGCGCTTGCTAGCCGATGGCGATCTGCCCGCGTTCACCGCCGCGGCGAGGCGCGTCCTGGCGACAGAGCCGGGCTGGTTGGACATCTCGCTGGCGACGCCCGACGAGGTGAAGGACATGGACTTGAACGCCGACCCCGGCAAGCCGCTGGGCAAGGTGCGCGAGACGGCCAGCTTTCAGCGGGTGGTGGCGACGCTGCAGCCGCAGGTGGGCGATGTCGTCGTCGATGCGCTGCCGGGCGAGGCCGGCGTGCCATTGCGCGTGCCGGTCGTGCACGAGGGCAAGCTCACCTACGTGTTGAGCGCCACAGTGAAGGCAGACGCTTTCCGCGAGCTGATTTTGCAGCAGCACCTGCCGCCGGGTTGGATCTGCGGATTGACAGACGCGAAGCTGCGAATGGTTGCGCGTATTCCCTCCGTACCGCCGGGGACACCAGCGTCGCCGCAATTCACCCGGGAGGCGCTGAAGAGCAGCGAGGGTTGGTACCGCGGACTTACCCTCGAGCAAGCCGATACCTTTACCGCGCATACCGCCTCTCACTTCACCAACTGGACCATTGGACTGGGAGTTCCCACCAGGGAGATTGAAGCCAACGCTTACCGGAGCGCGTGGCTGATGTGCCTGGGCGCCGTGCTCTCGCTGAGCATCGCCTTTGGCGCCACCATCTTCGTCGGCCGGCGCATCGCGAGACCCATCAGCTCGCTGGCCAGCGGCGCCAGATCATTGGGCAGCGGCGGTGAAGTGAGATTCGACAAACCCGGCAACGTTCAAGAAGTCTCCGAGGTCGCGGCGGCATTGAAGGACGCGGCCACGGCGGTGCGCGAGCGCGAGCAGCTGCTGCAGATCGAGAAGAAGACGCTGCAGGACGCGGACGCCGCCAAAGATGAATTCCTCGCCATGCTCAGCCACGAGCTGCGCAATCCGCTGGCGGCGTTGAAGTCCGCGGCCTATCTGATGAAGACGGCGGACCCAAACCACCCGGCGTCGTCGCGGGCGCGGCTGGTGGTCGAGCGCCAGACCAGCCATATGACGCGTTTGATTGAAGATCTGCTCGACGTCAGCCGCATCACCATGGGCAAGGCGAGCTTGAACCCGCAGCGCATGGAGCTGGGCGACGCGGTCTCGCGCGTGGTCGAGCTGTGGAGGCCCAGGCTCTTGCAACGGCGGCTGGAGCTGTCGATAGCGCCCGTCTGGATCAATGGCGACCGCGAGCGAATTGAACAAATTGTTTCGAACTTATTGGACAATGCGATCAAGTTTACCTCCGACGGCGCGAGGATCGGTGTCAGCGTAGAGCGGCAAGGAGACAAGGCGCTGCTGCGGGTCTCGGACGACGGCGAGGGCATTTCGCAGGAGCTCATCGACAAGGTGTTCAATCTCTTCGTTCAAGGGCCGCACGGCATCGACCGCGGCAAGGGCGGCATGGGCATCGGCCTCGCGCTGGTCAAGCGGCTCACGGAGCTGCAGGGCGGCGCGGTCGCGGTGACCAGCGGCGGCGCTGGCAAGGGCACCAGCTTCACCATCGAGCTGCCCGTCGAGACCGGCGCGCCGGCCTAACGCTGGAAGAGCTCGAGCCAGGCGCCGTGGGTGACGGCCGGTTCGATCCAGATGCTTTGCCCGAGAGCGCCGGCGGCGGCGGGCATCTTGTGGCCGGTGGTGCGGGCAGCGAACTTCTGCGCCACGCCCAGCAGTGACACCTCGATGCTCAGGCCCAACAAAGCCGGGCCGCCGCGCCTGGCAAGGAGTTGCGCCACCGGCGAGTCGCTGGCGGCCGGAGCAATGAGCGCGATCTTGCCCTGCCCCGCCTCGATCAGCCGTCCGGTGCCGCCCAGGCGCGGCTCGGCGAAGGTGGCTCCAGCTGGGAAACCCGCGGCTTCGAACTGCTTCACGGCCTGCTCGAGATCGGGCACCGCAAGCCACGCAGCCTTGATCCCCAATGCGCCATTCGGGTGTTTGTAGACCTTGCCGCTCTGGATGGCCGCGTGCAGCTTGCTCAGCATCTCGTTTCGCTGCGGCTGATCGTAGGCGATGAAAAAGAAGAGCTCCAAAGACTTTGCCGAGCCTTCGAAGAACATGGTCTTCCACGAGGTGCTCTCGCGCTCGGTCTTGATGCTGCCGGGAATGGGCGCGCCCGTCTTGACCCCGCGCTTGTCGAAGAAGGCCTTCGCCGCGTCGGGAGAGTTGATGCTCAGCGCGGCGAAGATGGCGCCCTCACCCTTGGCGGTAAAGTCAGCCACCTGCCGCGCCTTCTGCGGATCATAGGCGGTAAGGGTTTCGAGATAAGTCGAATCCTCGAAGTAGTAGTTGATGTTCTCGATGCCGTTGGGAAGCTTGCCGGGCACCACCGCGCCGAAGCCGAGGCCGTCGTGAAAGGTCTTTCGCGCGGCGGCCAGATCGGTCACCGCGATGCCGACGTGATCCAGACCATGCTCGAAGAGCGCCGGTGACTTGCTGCAGGCGAGCAGCGCTAGAAGCAGAGCGGCTCTCATAGGTCACCATTCTTGAAGCTCTTGGCGATCTTCTCGCCGACCCGGAAGGCATTGGCGAGAATCGTCAGCGTCAACGGCACGCCGCCCGAACCAGGCAGGAAGGAGCCGTCGCTGACATAGAGGTTGGGCACCTCGTGCGCGCGGCAGTCGGGATTGAGCACGCTCTTGGCGGGGTCTTTTCCGAACCGGCAGGTGCCGCCTTGTACGACGGTCATCTCGGTATCGTTGGAAGTCACTTGCGTCGAATCGGCGCCCAGGCTGTTCAAGACGTCCAGGCCTTGCTGGCGCAGGATGCCGGTCGCTTTGCGGTCGAGCGGATGGCGCGAGACGTGGATGCGCGCGGCCGGAAGCCCGAAACGGTCCTTCACCTCCGGGTCGAGCTCGACATAGGTGCCGGCGGTCGGCAGGAACTCGGCGTAGTTCTCGAATTCGACGGCGCGGGCGTCGCGCGCTTCGTCGCGCAGCTTCTGCTTCAAGGCCTTGCCCCAGACCGCGCCCTCGCGGGAGATGCGCTCGGCGGTGAAGATTGGATTCGGATGCGCGAAGGCGAAGAGCGTGGTGCCGGCCTTGTGAACATCGTTCACCGGCTTCTTCAAGAAGTAGGAATCTTGGATGGTCCGCTGGATGAACGGCGCGGCGTCGGCCATCCAGTCGCGGCCTTTGACGTGGAAGGTTCCGTGGCCGCGGCTCAAGCCGGAGAAGACGAGGTTGCGCCCGACGAGCCCGCTGCCGTTGGCCAGGCCGTTGGGAAACTTCGCCGAGCGCGACATCAAGAGCAGCCGGGCAGATTCGACCGCGCTGCAGGCCACCACCACGCAGCGCGCCGGCTGAAATTGGGCGACGCCTTTTGCATCCAGGTAAGCGACGCCCTTGGCGCGGCCATGCTGGTCCGTCTGGATCTCCGTGGCCATGCACTGCGCGCGCACTTCGCAGGCGCCGGTCTTGCGCGCTTCGGGCAGGAGCGAGGCCGAGGTGCTCGCTTTGGCGCCCATTTCGCAACCATAAGATCCGCACAGCGCGCAGTAGCTGCAGGCACTTCGGCCCTTGTAAGGCCTGGATAAGATCCCGCGCGGCGTTGGAAAGGCGTGCAAGCCTAACTTCTTGGCGGCCTCGTCGAGGTGCTCCGCGAAGGGATGCTCGGCGAGCGGCGGCAGCGGATAGTCGGCCGAGCGCGGCTCTTCGAACGGATGCGTCTTCCACTTGCCGGAGACGCCCATCTCACGCTCGGCCCGCGCGTAATGAGGTTCGAGTGAGTCATAACCAAAGGGCCAGTCGGTGAGATTGGCGCCGGGGACCGCGCCGAGCGTGCTGCGCAAATGAAAGTCCACGGGCTTGAGGCGGAAGAAGTACGCGCTCATGTGCACCGTGCCGCCGCCGAGCACGTTGCTGGTCCACGCTTCGTTGCTGCGGACGGCTTTCTCCGAGCCCTGGTAGACCATCATGTGCGGCTCGTCGCGCGGATAGGGGATGAAGAAGTTGCGGCGGCACATGCGAATCTCGTCGTGGATCAGCTCGTCGTCGCGCAGGTCCCTGCCCTTCTCCAGCACGACGACCTTCGCGCCCGCCCGCGCGAGCTCGAGCGCGACCGGGCCGCCTCCGGCGCCGCTGCCGACGATCACGGCGTCGACGAGATCCATCAATATCCGAGCTGCATCAGGTGGCCGGGCCGCGGCTCGGGCGGGGTGAAGCCAACCAGGGCAAAGCCGCGCCCGTTCAGGTTGCCGCCGTAGCTCGGATCGCCGAAGGCGCCTTCCAACGTCAGTGAGTGCAGCACTTCGAAGAAGGCTTTTTCGCCGCTCTGCCGGCTGCGCTGCCAGGAGGCGAGCAGCAGATCTTGCTCTTCCGGCGTGGCGGCCGCGAAGCCCTTGCCGTAGCGCGCGTGCGATTGATAGTCGAGCGCGGCCAGGCCTCCGATGAGCGCGCGGCCAAAGAGCGCGCGCGCGTCCGCATCGGCGAGCATGCGATCGATATAGACGGCGCAGCCCAGATCGGTAGCGCCCGGATCTTCGTCGCGCGGCAGGATGCGCTCGCAGGCCGCCGTGAGCGTGGCGAGCTGGCCGGCGTTCAAGGACTTGCCGCCAGGCTCCGCGGGCCTCGAAGGCTCCTTGCCCGGCTTGCAGGCGGCCGCGCTGACCGCCAGATACCCGCCAAAGCCCAGCACGGTCCGGCGGATGAACTGCCTGCGTTTCATGCCGCGAGTCTCCGGGTCACCGGCGCCACTGTCAACCTGGATTTCTGGTTGCCGGGCGAAGGAGGGCCGTAGTAAAATTGACTACATGAAGAGCGCAAACCAGCCGGTCAGTGTTCGCCTGGACCCCCAGTTGAAGCGTCGAGCGACCGCGTACGCCAAGCGCCACAAAGTCGGGCTGACCACGGGTCTACGCATGATCATCAGCGAGCACCTCGACGCCGAAGAGTCTGCAGCCGAGCTCGAGGCAGCGCACCGCTGGCAGCGGGAACAGGCCTGGGAGACCTTCAAGCGCTGGGAGCGCGGCGAGTCCGCAGAGCTCTCGCTCGACGACCTTCGAGCCGCACACAAGGATGCGATGGAAAAAGCCCGGCGGAAATGAAAGTCAAAATCGTCTTCGACCCTGGCTTTCGAACCGATCTGTATGCCCAGATCGACCGGCTCGTCGCGGAAGGCAATGAAGACTGGGCGCAGCGCCTGCTGGAGGAGATCGAGACGGCGGCACGACTCCTGAGCAGCTCTCCATTGACGGGCCCGATAGATCTGCAGCGGGATGGCCACGAGATTCGCCGGCTCGTGCTGCGCCGGTTACCGATCGTCATCTGGTACTCGTTCCAGCGGCGACGGCGGATAGTCGTCGTCCTGCGGCTTTTCCATACTCGCCAAGAGCGAAAATAGTCGACCTTGCAGGCGGTGAAGAAAAGCTGAAATAGGCGGGCTGGCTTGACGTACTCGTGCAAATGAATTAGCACGTGCAAGCAGATTTGCACATCGGGGTGCGTATGGAGCTGGGCAAGCGCGAGCGGCAGATCGTCGAGGCAGTCTACCGGCTGGGACAGGCCACCGTGGCGGAGGTGCGGGCAGAGCTGCCCGACGACCCCAGCTACTCGGCGGTGCGCGGCATGATGCGCTTCCTCGAGGAGAAGGGCGTGCTGCGCCACGTGCAGGACGGCGTGCGCTACGTCTACCTGCCCACGGTGACGCCGGCCAAGGCGCGCAAGTCGGCGCTGCAGCGGCTGGTGCACACCTTCTTCAACGGCTCGGCGCAAGAGGCGGTCGCGGCGCTCATCGAGGACTCGAAGCTGGAAAAGGCAGACCTCGATCGGCTGCAAGATCTCATCGCCCAGGCGCGCAAGGAGGGCCGCTGATGGACACGCTCCTCGAGCTCTATTGGAAGTCTTCGCTGCTCCTCGCGGCGGGCGGCGTGACCGCGCTCTTGGCCCGGCGCGCTTCCGCGGCGACCCGGCATCTCATCTGGACCGCGTCGCTGCTGGGCGCGCTGGCCATGCCGCTCGCGGGCAAGCTGCTGCCGCGCGTGACGGTGGCGGCGTTGCCCGCGGAGCCGCAGGCCGAAGTCGTCTTCGAAGCGCCTCGCGCGGCTCCGGAGGCGCGCTCGTTCGCCGTGCAGTCGATGCCGACGCCAGTTCCGTATGTTGCTCCGCGGCCGCACAAGGATTGGCTGCGGCTCGCGCGCGCCGTCGACTGGGCGTACCTCTTGCGCGGGCTTTGGATGTGCGTCGCGGGCGCGCTGCTGGTCCGCATCGTCCTCGGACAGCTGCAGCTTCTGCGCATCGCGGGGCGCGCGCGGCCCGCGCTGGACAACGAGTGGCGGAGCTTGCTGCAGAGCTGCGGTGCGGCCGCGAACGTCTCCCTGCTGATCAGCCGCGACGTGAAGATGCCCATCACCTGGGGCACGCTGCACCCGCGCATCGTCATTCCCGAGAATGCTTCGGATTGGAACCTGGAGCACCGGCGCGCGGTGCTCTTGCACGAGCTGGCGCACGTCGAGCGGCGCGATTCATT
>DATBAA010000495.1:0-11110 GCA_036271755.1 Myxococcales bacterium
TCGATGCCGGGCGACAGCATGCAGGACGCCATCGAGTGGCGGCGCAACTTCGACTCCTCGCACGCCAGCTTCTACTTTCCCTGGATCAAGGTGCGCCGCGCCGAAGAGGTGCTGGCGCCCATGCCGCCGTCGGGACACATCGCCGGCACCATCGCGCGCGCCGACCACGCGGAGGGCGTGCACCGCGCGCCGGCCAACCAGCCCATCCAGGGTCTGGTCGACGTCTCGGTCCGCGTGCGCAAGCGCGAGCGCGACGTCTGCTTCGATCACCGCATCAACACCATCTGCGCCTTTCCGGGCCGCGGCATCCGCATCTGGGGCGCGCGCACCTTGAGCTCCGATCCGGCCTGGGTGCAGATCAACGTGCGGCGGCTCTTCATCCTCATCCGCAAGAGCGTGGTGAAGTACGCGCAGTGGGTGGTGTTCGAGCCCAATCAAGAGTCGCTGTGGAAGAAGATCGTCCGCTCGGTGGAGGCCTTCCTGGACGACCTCTGGACGCAGGGCGCGCTCTTGGGCGGCACGCGCGACGAAGCCTTCTACGTCAAGTGCGACGAGGAGACGAACCCGCCCGAGAACCGCGACGTGGGCCAGCTGGTGGTGGAGATCGGCGTCGCGCCGGTGAAGCCGGCGGAGTTCATCGTGGTGCGCATCCAGCAGTGGACGCGCGAGAAGACCGACGCCGACAAAGAGGCTCCGCCACCGCAAGAGGCCGCCGCAACTTGAGATTTCGGCTTTCGTAGCGACCCTCTAGCGGCGTATCCAAAACACTGGTAAGCTGCTCCGGGCTCTAGCTCTGTTCAGAGTTCCGGAGGCAGCAATGGGCGGCACCGCGCGCAAGGACCCCACCGCAATCGGCTACTTCCGGGTGGAGATCGACAGCATCGACAGCGCGTCGTTCCGCAAGTGCGCGGGCCTCAAGACCGAGACCGACGTCTTCGAGTACCAGGAGGGCGGCGACAACGAGACCACGCGCAAGCTCATCGGCGCCACCAAGACCTCGAATCTGGTGCTGACCAAGGGCTACGTCTCCGACCCCGCGCTCTTCAAGTGGCGCGACGAGATCGCCTCTTCGGGCACCAACAAGATCACCCGGCGCAACGGGTCGGTCGTGGCCCTGGCGCTCGACGGGCAGACCGAACTGGGCCGCTGGAACTTCACCAAGGCCTGGCCGGTGCGCTGGGAAATGACCGAGTTCGACTCCTCCAGCGGCGAAGCGGCGTGCGAGATTCTCGAGCTCGCCGTCGAGAAGATCACCAAGGGCTGACCCATGGCGGAGAGCGCAGCGAGCGGACCGACGCTGGAACAGATCCTCTGGCGGGCGATGGACCGCTACGAGGAGCGTCCGGGCCTCGTCGACGCGGAAGAGTTCGCGGCGCACATCTTCGGCATCTTCGAGGGCGACGTCCCGGCCGAGGCCTGGGTCGAGCGCTTCTTCGAGGGCGACAAGCTGCACGCGGCGCTTCCGAAAGACGTGGCCGAGGCCATCGTCAAGGCCACGCGGCAGCGGCTGCACGTCTACGAGTTCGACCTCAATCGCCTCGAGTACGTCATCATCGAGGACGAAGAGAAGGTAGTGGTCGTCTCCGACTTCGGGCAGTTCGCGCTGAAGAACGACGACCTGGTCTCGCGGGCCATCGAGTCGGCCGTGATTCCGCCGCGGCCCGCTTCCACCTCGGCTTCGACTTCGGCTTCGACTTCCCAGCAGAGCGCGCAGCCGCGGGCGGTCTTCGTTCGTTCGGGCGGAGAAGTGGTGACGGTCGACGTGCGCAAGGTCGCGAGAGCGCTCGATCAGCTGATGGTGAAGCAGGTGTCGCTGCCGGCGGTGGATCGTCCGCAGGCGCGGCTCGCGCCGGTGGCCAAGGTGCGGCGGTCGCAGCTGTCTGAATCGCGCGAGGTGCAGGCGCTGCGGCAGGATCCGCGCATGTTGCAGCCGCTGGCGCCGCGAGCCGGGAGCGCGCGGCCTTCGGCTGTGACGCCGGGCGCGTCGGCTGTGACGCCGGGCGCGGCTTCGCGCACTTCGCTCTTTCTCGTCATGCCCGACGGGACGCTGGCGAAGCCGTCCATCGGCTCGGCCAGCCGGTGGCAGCAGATGGTGAGCCGCAACTCCGCCTCGTCGCCGGCGGTGCCGATGGCGGGGCAGCGCTTCGCGGTGCAGAGCGGCAAGGTGGTGGCGCTCTCCCAGCCGCGCGAGAGCCAGGAGCCCGGCCGCGCGGGTGCGCGGGCGCTCGCCAGCGCCGAGGCGTTGAGCGCGGTCCGCGCCGACTCGCGCCCGGTGCGGACGCTGAGCGAAGCCTCGCTGACGCAGGCCTTGGAGCGCGGCGCCATGGTGGTGCCGGTGGTGACCCAGGCAGGCAACTTCTGGGTGCAGCCGGCGCGCGCCTTCCAGCCTCCCGCCGCGGAGAACGTCTACGTCGAGAAGAGCGAGCCGCGGCCCATGGTGGCGCAGCCGCTGCAGCTGGGAGAGATCACCGGCGACCCCTGGGCAGACTGGGCTTTGACCGGCGGCGGCGAGTCTTCGATGGAGGCCATGGCCGCGCTGCGCGGACGGACGCGGCATGCGCTGCGGGCCGCATTCGATCGGCCTGACGACGACCCGCAGATGTCCGCGCTTCCGGGCCTGACCAGCCAGCTGCGCGGAGTGGGCACAGAGGCGCTGCAGCTCCCGGGCGCGCGGGTGGTGGGTTTCCGCGCGCCGGACGGCAGCATCGTCGTCAACCGCGCGTCGGGCCCCATCCGGCTGGCGGCCCTCGACAGGGTCGCGCTCGACCCCATCGATCTCGATCTTCCGGCGCCGGCGCAACCCGCGCCAGACGCTGTCCAGATGCAGGAGCTGCCCTTCGGCCTGCCGGACATCGCCGCGCGCAGCGGGGCCTTACCGGAGACGGCGCTCTCTTCGCTGCGCTTCGCGCTCGAGCGGACGGCCATGGCCTCGGGCTATCGCATGCCCATCGGTCGGCTCGAGTCGGCCGATGACGCGCTCGAAGTGGGCAGCGCCATCAGGCTCGATGCCGAAGACCCGCGCCGCTTCGACGTGGCGCTGGCCGCGCCGGTGTCGATGCGCGGCGGCTCGTCGGGCCAGGTCGCGCAGCTGGTGCTCTCGATGCCGTTTCCCAACGAGGGCGAGGTTCACGTCGGCGGCGACCTGAACCAGGCGCTGCAGGCGTATCTCTCGGTGCCGGTCCAGCCGGCGCCGCAGCCGTCCAGCGCCGCTGCCTTCAGTCCGGGGGCCGCCGTCCCTGCCTCGATGGCCGCCGTCCCTGCCTCGATGGCCGCGGTCTCTGACTCGGCGGGCACAGGCTCGGTGCTGCTGCGCATTCGCGGCGGGCAACAGGTGGCGCAGCAGGGCTACGCCGCCGCACCGCTCGACTGGAGCGGCCTGAACCAGCAGGCTACCGCGCAAGCGCGCGACGCCGTGGTCACGCTCGATCTGCCGGGCGTGCAGCTCGCTCCCACGGTCTCTGGTCTGCCGTTCCTGCTGCGGCGCGCGCTCAGCCAGGGCGGCGAGTGGACGCCGGGGCCGGGCGCGCCCATGCCTTCGTCCATTCGCGAGCTGACGCTCTCCGCGCCGTTCGCGGCGCAGCCCGAGCTCGCGGCGCCGGTGTTGCCGGAGGCGCGGCCGCTCAATCCGGGCGAGGACGAGATCGTCATTCCGCTGCCGCTCTGGGCGCAGATGGGCCGCGGCCGTATCTCTGAGACCGATCAAATCATGGCCTCGCCCCGCGCTCTTTCCGGCTCGATGCCGAAGCTCGGAGCGTACCGCCTGGTGGTGCCCGACGGCGGGCCGGTGGACTTCACGGGCGGAGCATCCGCGGGGGCGCCGGGCGTCGTCGAGATTGCCGGTCCAACCAGCTTCGAGCTGCAGACGCGCTCGTCGCGCGGGCCGGTGGTGACGAGCTATCCGGCTGGGCGGCAGATCATCGGCCGCGTCTCGCTGGCCTTTCCCGGCGCGGACCTGGGCGGCGATGCGCCGGCCCAAGCCGAGCCGTTCTCTTCTCCGCAGGCCGCGCCGCTCTCGCTTGCGCAGGGAGCGCCGCCTCCGGCTTCGCAAGCGTCGTCCGCGACTTCACCGCTTCCGGCTTCGCAAGCGTCGTCCGCGACTTCACCGTTTTCGGCCTCCCCGGGCTCATCTGCGACTTCGCCGCTTCCCGCTTCGCAGGCGTCGTCTGCGACGTCGGCGCTTTCGGCCGCGCAGCCCGCGCCGCGGAGCAGCCTGCCGGTGGCGGGCCCCATGGAGTTGGCGACGCCGGCCACCGCCGCCGAACAGGCCGCCGCGGCTGAGCCGGCTTTCGCCGAATCGAACGCCGCGGCTTCGGCAGCGCCTGCCGCTTCGAACGCTCCCTCGACCGCCGCGCCGCGCACCAGCTTCCCGGCTCAGCCCGCACTGCGGCCGCCGCCGCTCTCCACTGTGGTCTCGCCAGGCTCCAGCCCGATCTCGTCCGCTTTGACCGGCTCCAACCCGATCTCACCCGGATCGGCCTCCTCCAGCGCCAACGCCCTCGTCGCGCCCGCTGCTTCGCCGGCTGCTTCGACGCCTGCGCCAGCCGCGCCCGGCGGCACCTTCGCGGAAGGCACCTTCCGGGCCGCGTCCACGAGCATGCAGATGCCCGCGCTGCGCTCGGCGCTGCAGATGAGCAACGACGTCAGCGCGCGCACCGCCTCGCCCGCGAGCACGTCGCCGTCCGTCATCGGCACCTCGCCCGATGTGACGAGCAGCCCGGCCATCGTCGCGGACAGCACCGTCAAGAGCGCGCCCGGCCTGCCCGCCGTCTCGGGCAGCGACCAGGAGCTGGTCAGCTCGCCCTCGATCGTCAGCGACGCCAGCGGCGGCGGCACCAGCAGCTCCAGCCTCGCGGCGCCGGCCAGCACGGGGACGCAGATCGCGCAGCCGTCACCTTCGAGTACCGCGCAGACCTTCACCGGCCTCGCGCCCGGCATGTGGAGCGGCGCGCGCCCCGGCACGGCCAACTACCAGCGCTGGTCGTACGCGCCCGGCCGGCCCAACGTGCCGCAGACGACCGACGGCGGCGTCAGCCTGGGCAGCCTTTCGCGGCCCATCTATCCGTCGCTCCCCACCGCGCTGCGCTTTCGCTACGCCGGCGCGCCGCTCTGGTGGTCCGCGTCCACCCCGGGCATCGGTCCCGCTCCGACCGAAGACGCTGCCCAGCCGGCAGCGCAAGCCATGCGCTCGGGCCTGCGCGCCGCCAACTCGGCCGCCACGCTCTGGCGCGCCATCCTGGTGGCGAGCGCAGGCGACGCTCCCGTCAGCAGCATCGACGCCGGCCACGACGCAGCCGCGAGCCAGATGAGCAGCCTGAGCCGCGGCTTCGACGCGCTCTCCGCGGCTTCGCTGGTGGCCACCGGAGCAGCCACCGCGGCCACCGTCAGCGGCCCCGCGTACATCGCGATGAACAGTCAGGGCGCCGCGGGAGTCACCACCGGCAGCGCCGCCGCGCGCGCCAAGGCCGAATCGGTGGAGATGCGCATCGTCGCCGCCATTCCGCCCTCGCCGCCGCCGCTCGAGACCATGAGCAGCAGCGTCCAGGACGCTCCGCATGCCCGCGGCAAGGGCGCGCAGGCGCAGAGCCAGGGCGACAAGAAGGAAGATTCGGTCAGCGCCTCCAAGATCGAGGGCTCGGTCGACGCGATTGCCCAGCGCATCTATCACCGCATCCGGCGCCGCATCCAGAGCGACCGCGAGCGCTTCGGCGGTTAAGAGAAGAGTCAGGAGAACCCAATGGCCACGCTGGAAAAAGCAAAGCTGATCAACACCGACAACCAGGACACGCTGGAGGTGCTCTTCAATCCGAAGGAGTACACCATCCAGAAGAGCGTGCAGTGGGAGCCGCACAAGGCGCCCGGCCTCGACTCGCCCGAGCAGGAGTTCACCTCCGGCAACCCGGCCATGCTCGCGGTCGAGCTCTTCTTCGACACTTACGAAGACAAGAAGTCGGTCAAGGAGTTCACCGACAAGGTGATGGCGCTGGCGCTGGTCGAGGCAGACAAGCACCGCCCGCCGTACGTCCAGTTCGTCTGGGGCGACCTCACCTTCGAGGGCGTCATCGAGAGCCTCACGCTCCGCTACACCATGTTCCTCTCGGACGGGAAGCCGTGCCGCGCGACCGCGAACCTCTCCATCAAGGAGAACCAGACCGCCAAGGAGCAGCTGGAGAAGAACCCGCGCAACTCTCCCGACCACACCAAGCTGCGCACGCTGAAGGTGGGCGAGACGCTGGCGCTCCTGGCGCATGAAGAGTACGACGACCCGGCGGAGTGGCGGCGCATCGCGGA
The DNA here is from genome assembly GCA_036271755.1 of Myxococcales bacterium. Lineage (GTDB taxonomy): Bacteria > Myxococcota > Myxococcia > Myxococcales > 40CM-4-68-19 > 40CM-4-68-19. The sequence goes on from DATBAA010000495.1 coordinate 6,289, forward strand.
CGCGAACGGCATCAACGACCCCAAGGACGTGAAGCCCGGAACGGTGCTGACGCTGCCGCCCATCCTCTAAGATGTCCGACAACCTCTACAAGATCATCCAGAAGGCCCACGAGACGGCCTCCGCGGGCGACGCCAAGATGTACGGCGTCGAGGTGGCCATCGTCACCAACGTGCAGGACCCGGAGAAGCTGGGCCGCATCAAAGTCTGCTTTCCGCGACTGCCGGGAAAGCCGGAGTCCGACTGGGTGCGCGTGGCGCAGCCGGCCGCCGGCGCTGGGCGCGGCTTCTACTGGCTGCCCGAGGTGAGCGACGAGGTGCTGGTGGCCTTCGAGCGCGGCGAGGCGCAGAGGCCCTACGTGGTGGGCGCGCTCTGGAACGGCAAGGACAAGCCCATGGACGGCGCCTATGTCGACGAGAACACCACCCGGATGATCCAGACCAAGTCCGGACACCAGATCATCTTCGACGACAAGGACGGCGCGGAGAAGATCGTCATCGCCGACAAGTCGGGGAAGCGCACCATGACCTTCGACGTCGCCAACAAGAAGTTCGTCATCGAGGCGGGCGAGGGCGACATCGAGCTGCACGCGGAGAAGAAGATCGTCCTCGACTGCGAGGATCTGGAGATCAAGACCTCCAAGTCCGGCAAGATGGACATCGGCAGCACCTTCGACCTCAAGGTCACCGACACGACGAACATCAAGTCGAGCGCCACGCTGAACATCAAGGCGTCGCGGGTGAACATCAACTAGCCGTAGGCGGCTACGCTTCTCGAAGTGTGGTAGTTCAGCCGTGTGCGTTGGGGCGTCCTGATCCTGCTTGCGGCAATGGCCGCGCGCGCCGATGGCAATGACGTCCAGCTGACGAAGCTCGGGCATCCAGACAACCTCGGCTGCACTCGCTGCGACGGCTCGGCAGGCGACCCGGCGGAGCCCGGAGACTCGTCGGCGCAGGCGCGCTTCCACCGCTACGCCAGCACGCTCGGCCTCGCCTTCGCGCCGCCGTTCCAGGAGACCGCCGGAACGCTGGGCCAGTCTGGCTTCGAGGTGGGCATCTCTTCGACGCAGGCGCTGCTCCGCAAGGACTCTGCCTCGTCGTGGGCCGGAGAGTCTTTGGCGCAGCCCGGAACGCTGGTGATGCCGGCGCTGGTGCTGCGCAAGGGTCTGGGCGGGTCGTTCGAGCTCGAGGTCTCGGCCGCGTGGCTGACCAACTCGCAGATGTTCGCCGTCTCGGGCGGGCTCAAGTGGGCCATCATCGACGGCCTGCACTACGTGCCCGACCTGGCGCTGCGGGTCTGGGGAACGCGCGTGTTGGGCGACCGCGAGCTGGATCTGCTGACGCTGGGCGCGGACGCGATGCTCTCGAAGAACATCGGCGTGGCCGGCACGTTTCAGCTGCAGCCCTATCTCTCTGGCGGCATCGCGATGGTGAACGCGCAGACCGGGCCCATCGACTTCAAGACCACCGTCGAGAACGACGCGAACCCGAGCGCCGACGACGACTCGTTCCACGACGTGAAGTTCTGGCAGAACCGCTACGTCCGCGGCGCCGCCGGCCTGCGCGCGGTCTACGCCAACGTCATCCTCGGCCTGGAAGGAACCTTCGCGCAGGGCACGAACCCCATCCAGCACCAGAGCCCGGCGCCCAGCGAGACGGTGCAGCTCTGGACCGTCTCGGCCCGCCTCGGCGCTCGCTTCTAGAATCTCGCTCGCAGCAGACCGGGCTTGTTGGTGATGATGCCCGCGACTCCGCTCTGATAGAGCCGCGCCGCTTCGTCGAGATCATCCACCGTCCAGCAGGCCACGAGGTAGCCGCGCTTGCGCCAGCGGGCCACGCGCCCGGGAGTGGCCAGCACGTTCTCCGGATGCAGCGCGACCGCGTCCAGCGCGGGCGCCGACGCGGCGGTGCGCAGGGGCAGCGCGGAGCTCGCTTCGAAGAGCAGCGCCCGCGGAATCTCTTTGGCCATCGCCCGCGCGCGCAGCAGGCAGAGCGGATTGAACGAGCTGAGCAGCACGCGCTCCTCGGCGCGCGCGTCGCGGACCAGCCGGACAACCTCGGCGGTGAGGCCGCGATCGTCCAGGCGGTCGCACTTGAGCTCGATGTTGATCAGCACGTGGATCGAGTGCAGCACCTCCGCCAGCTGCGGAACGCGCTCGCCGCGGAAGCGCTCGTGCTTGCGCGAGCCGGCGTCGAGAGTCCGGACGACCGGCCAGGGCGTTTCGGTGACGAGTCCCGCGAAGCCGGTCGTGCGGCCCAGCGACTCGTCGTGCAGCACCACCACCTCGCCCGAGCCGCAGAGCTGCGCGTCCAGCTCGACGCCATCCGCGCCCTGTTCGGCCGCCAGCGTGAAGGAAGCGAGCGTGTTCTCGGGCGCGTCGAACGAGGCGCCGCGGTGTCCCCAGATCAGCGGCCTGTCTGCTCGCGCGAAGGCCATCCGTGCTAGGCTTTCGCCCGGAGGCGCGCGATGAACCTGGGCTTCGGCGAGCTGCTGCTCATCTTTCTCGTCATCATCCTCGTCTTCGGTTCGAGCAAGCTGCCCGCCTTGGGTGACGCGCTCGGCCGCGGCATCAAGAACTTCAAGCGCACCTTCAATGAGCCCGAGAGCATCGACGTGACGCCCGGCAAGACCGAGCCCGCGCCCGGCGTGAAGGTGCCGCCGCCGGCTCCGGCCGAGACCGTCGCCAAGAAGTAGGCGTTACGAGACATCGCGGTGGCCGAGCAGCCTGCGGGCCTGCACGCGCACCTCCGCGCTCACCGTCAGGCTCGAGGCAACCTCGCGCAGGTCGGGCGCGGTCAAGAGCGCCAACGCAGCGCTGGCCAGCGCCGGCGGGCTGTACGGATTGAGCGCGATGGCCCGCCGCACGGTCCGATTCGACGACCAGCGGCGCGAGCGGAAGATCTCTTCCAAGACGTCCGCGCGCTGCGGGCGGCGAGAGGCGGCCATCAGCACCTCGCGCTCGGTGCAGCGGCCGTTCTGCAGCACGTGCTTCACCACCGTCGGGTCGGTGTCGGTGGCGAGCCTGGTGATGGTGTCGCGATCGTGCGCGCGCGCCAGCGATCGCCTCTGACCCAGCGTGCGGGCGCGCATCTCGCGATCGACCCACTCTTCGCGGTCGTGATCGAACGACCGCTGCGGCTGCGTGCGGGCGAAGAGCGCCTGCACCTCGAGCGTGCCTTCGGCCGCGTCGTAGAGCTGGCCGATGCGCTCCTCGGGCAGCAGCTCGCGGACGGCGCGCAGCAAGCCTTCCAGCGCGGCGGCCTCGGGATCGCGCCGCTGATCGGCCCGCTGCATCAGCTCGGCGAGCATCTCCACCGCCGCCACGGGCGGCAGCTCGCCCAGGAGCGACGCGGCTTTGCGCGCCCGCAGCTCGCCCGACTCGAGCGAAGCCAGCGCGCGCGCCACGCCCAGCGCGTCCATCTACTTGCCCTTGCCTTTGGAGCCTGCCGGCGGCACCCAGGCGTCCACCGCTTCGACGTGAACGCGCAGCCGGTGGTTCTGCAGATCCTGCGGCGGCTCGGCGATGACGGCGAAGAAGGGGATGCTCTGGTGCGGCTGCAGCTTGCGCTCGACGGCGCTGGTCTCGAGCGAGCGCGTCAGCTTCTCCGCGTCGGCCGGGGACTTCAGGGACCAGACGTCCTCCGGAGTGGGCTCGGCGCCGGCGATGGTCTCCGCGCGGCCTTCGGGAGCGCCGTCCGCGACCAGCTCTGCCGTGACGCGCACCGGGCCGCGCACCTTCTCGCTGCGGTTCTCGACGCGGCCGCGGATGTAGAAGACCTGCTTGCCGCCGGCGGTGTCGTAGACGCCGCTGACGATCTTGGTGGCGACGATGTCCGTCGACGGGCCCAGCCCCAGCCAGCCGGCGGCGGCATCGTCGGAGAGCGCGGAGACGATCACCACCGCGATGGCCAGCGCGGCGCCCAACAGGCCGGTGAGCGCGCTGGAGACGAAAGCGCGGCCGGCGGGAATCTCTGCCTCGGTCTGCGACGGCTTCGCCGCTTCGACCGCAGGAGCTGCCTCGGAGACCCTGGCGGCGCGCGCTTCGGCCTTGGCGGCTTCGGCGAGCTTGTCCTTCTTGGGCTGCGTCGCGAGCTCGATGGCGCCGGTGCCGGGCTCGCCCATGTCCATTCCTTCGAATGGATCCTTGAGCGCGGTCTTGAAGGCGCCCAGCTTGACGTGCTCGCCGGAGATCGACGGCGGCAGCGGCGGTGCGACCGGCGGAAGGTCCGCGTGCCGAGTGCTCATCGGCGGGTCCGAATTGCGCGAGGGCGGCAGGTCCGTATGCCGCGTCGTCATCGGCGGTTCCGAATTGCGCGGCGCCGGCTTCCCCGGTGAAGTCCTTTGCTCCGCGGCGGCGAGCCTGGCCGAGGGCGAGCGCTGGTCGTCGACCTCCAGATCGATGTCGTCGAAGTTCGGCATCGGCTTGGCGGCGGGCTTTGCCAAAGGCTTCACGCCGACCGGCGTCATGCGCCGGGCAGGTGCATCGCCGGTCAGCTCGGCCATGCCGAAGAGGTCGTCGGCGTCGCCACGGCGGGGCGCGCCGTTGGCCGGCGCCGGAGGATTGGAGACGGGCGTACGAGGGGCCGGCGGCCGCGAGATGCGAGGAGGCGACGGCTCTGAACGCGGCGCGGCGGCAGGCGCGGCCTCTGCTCCAACGCCCGGCGCTTCGGAGGCGGGCGCGGGAGCGTCCGCAGGCACTACGCCAGACTTGCGGACCTGGAATACGTTCTTGCACGAAGTACAGCGCACGCGGACGCCGCGGTCAGTGACCTTGTCGTCGCCGATGCGAAACTTCGATGAGCAGGTGGGGCACTGAACGACCAC
>DATBAA010000496.1:0-3269 GCA_036271755.1 Myxococcales bacterium
GCCCTTGAGCATGGCCGGCAAGCGGCGGCGGATGCCGCGATCGTAGAGCTGCATCGACTTCTCGGGCCCGAATTCGTCGAAGACCTTCTGCCGCTGCTTCTTGGTCAGCCTTCCCAGGTCGAGCTCGTCGTTGTTGCGTAGGAACAGCCCCCACTGCGCGGCTTGCGGCCGGGCCTTGGTGGCCTCCATCGCCGCTGCCAGCGCCGGAGCATCCGCAGCAGCCAGCGCATAGAACAGGTGTTGATTGATCTGGAAGTTGAACATCATCTGCAGCCGCTCGCCGGCCTCGCCGAAGTATTGAAAGTTGGTGGCCGGCTTCACGTTGGCCTCGGCGAGCAAGATCGCGTCGTCGCTGCGCCAGCTCAAGAAGGCGCGCAGGTCGCGGAGCATGTCGTACTGCTCGTGCGGCTGGACGTTGGCACCCTTGGCTCCAATCACGAACGGCACCGCGTCCATGCGAAAGCCCGAGACACCCAGCTGCAGCCAGAAGCCCATGATGCGGCGGATCTCGGCCTGCACTTCGGGATTGGCCGTATTCAGGTCGGGCTGGAAATCGTAGAAGCGGTGGAAATACCATTCGCCCGACTGCGCATCCCGCGTCCAGGTGCTCTTTTGCACGCCGGGAAAGACCATTCCCTTGTTCCAGTCTTTCGGGCGCGTCTTCGACCAGACATACCAATCGCGATATCTCGATTGCTTCGAAGAGCGCGCCTCCTTGAACCACGGGTGCTGATCCGAGGTGTGATTAACGACCAGGTCCGCGATGACGCGGATGCCGCGCTGCTTGGCCGCGTGGGTGAACTCGACGAAGTCGCCGAGCGTGCCGTACTTGGGGTCGACCGAGTAGTAGTCGGTGATATCGTAGCCGTCGTCGCGATCGGGCGAGGCATAGAAGGGCATCAACCAGATAGCGCCAATGCCCAGGCCGCTCAGGTAATCGAGGCGCCGCTTCAGGCCGCGAAAGTCGCCGACGCCGTCGCCGTTGCTATCGAGATAAGTACGGACGTCGCAATTGTAGAAGACGACGTTCTTGTACCAAAGGTCGTCGATGACATCGGGCTTGCGCTCTTGCATCCGCCGGTCGTTAGCAGACGGAGCCAGACGAACGGCTCGAGCGCAAAACCCGATGATGCTTTGAAGACTATTTGCGGCGCGGCTTCCAGGTGCCGAGCTTCTGCGGTTGGGCATCTCCGCCGCCGTGCCGCTGCTGACCGCCGACGTGCCGTTGACCGTCCGCGCTAGCTGCCGGAGCGCGGCCGCCCGAAGAGCTGCCGCCGCCGCTGCGACGCTGGCCTCCACCGCCGCCGCTGCGCTGTTGGCCGCCGCCTCCACCGCCGCCGCGACGCTGCTGGCCGCCACCGCCGCCGCCTTGCGGGCGCCCTCCTCCGCCGCCGCGGCTGCGCACCACCGGCTCCGACGCCCGCCGGGTCAGCTCGTTGCGGAAGGCCACGTCCTCGCGCGGCACCGCGGCGCGATCCACCGGCTTGCGGGTAAACTTTTCGATGCCGCGCAGCAGGTCGTGCTCCTCGGGCGCCGCGAAGCTCGACGCGCGCCCGCTGGCCGAGGCCCGCGCGGTGCGGCCGATGCGGTGCACGTAGTCCTCCGGCACGTGCGGCAGGTCGAAGTTCACCACGTGGCCAATCTCCGCCACGTCGATGCCGCGCGCCGCGATGTCCGTCGCGACCAGCACGCGCACCTCGCCGGACTTGAAGCTCTCCAGCGCCGTGCGGCGCTGGCCCTGCGAGCGGTCCGCGTGGATGACCGCGGTCTTATGGCCCGCGCGCTGCAGCGCCTTGGCGACCTTGTCCGCGCGCCGCTTGGTGCGGGTGAAGACCAGCGTCGAGAGATCGTCCTGCTCGAGCAGCGCGAGCAGCAGCGCCGTCTTCTCTTCCTGGCCGACGAGGAACACCTGCTGCGTGGCCCGCTCGGCGGTGGTGCCGCTGCGAGCGATCTCGATCTTCACCGGGTCGCGCAGGTTCTCGCGCGCGAAGGTGGCCACCTCGCCCGCCATGGTGGCGGAGAAGAGCATCGACTGGCGGGTCTTCGGCACGTGCTTCAAGATCCGCTTCAGCTGCGGCAGGAAGCCCATGTCGAGCATGCGGTCGGCTTCGTCGAGGACCAGGATCTCGATGCCCGACAGCCGCGCCGAGCCAGAGTCCAGGTGGTCGTTCAAGCGGCCCGGGGTAGCGACGATGATCTCCACCGCGCTCTTGAAGGCCGCCACTTGCGGGCCCATGCCGACGCCGCCGATCACCACCGCCGAGCGCAGGTGATGCCCGTGGCGGAAGCGCTCGATCTCACCCTGGATCTGATCGGCCAGCTCGCGCGTCGGCGCGAGGACGAGCCCGCGCGTGCCCTGCTTGCCCTCGAGGCGCTCGAGCATGGGCAGCACGAAGGCCAACGTCTTGCCCGTGCCCGTGGCGGCGGCGCCGATGACGTCGCGGCCCGCCAGCGCCGGCGGAATGGCCTGCACCTGGATGGGCGTGGGCGCCTCGAATCCGGCTTTCTCCAATGCGGTGAGACTCTTCTTCGACAGTCCTAGTTCGGCGAACGTCAAGGCGTGCTCCTCACCGCGGAACGCGGCTCGGCGCGGTCTGTATCATATCCAGCTCAATGCGCTGCCCATCCGCGCGGCCAGAGCATGGGCGTCAGCGCGGCGCCGAAGCGCTCCTTGTACGTCGCCTGCGAGGCGCGCGCGGCGGCGGTCTCGTTCTGCTTGAGCTGCACGGCGGCCAGGCTCGCCCACACCTCGCGCGTGCTGCCGTCGATCTCGATGGCCCGGCTCAGGCTCTTCTCCGCGTCGGCCCAGCGCGACTGCGCGCTCTGCGCCAGGCCCAGGATGTATTGCGGCAGAAACGCATTTGGCGCGCTCTTGGCCGCCTCGCCGCAAGCCTGCTGGATCTCCGCCACCGACTTGCCGCGGCTCTTCACCCGGCACTGCACCACCGCGGCCGCCGGCGCGTTGGGAAACTTCTTCGACAGCTCCAGGGCTTTCGCCACCGCGAGCTGCAGCTGGCCTTTGTCGATCTGCTCGTGAGCGGCCAGCGCGGCGGTGACGTATTCAGGCTCGCGCTCCTGCAGCGGCTGCGCGGGAAAGCCGATGAACGACCTGGTCCGCGCGGTCTCGGCGGCGATGAGGTCCGCGTTCTTGCCCGGCGCCTTCGCGGCCGCCCGCTCCGCCGCGCTGAGCGCGCCCGCGCTGTACTGCAGCTGCGCCAGCCAGAGCCACGCGGCGGGCTCCTTGCCCAGCTTCGGCTCGGCGCGGGTCA
>DATBAA010000497.1:0-6876 GCA_036271755.1 Myxococcales bacterium
CCCTGCACGGGCGGCTTCGAGCGGGTGATGGTGATGGGCGAGCCGCCGGTGTTGGAGACGGTGAACGAAGCCGTCGCCGCGGCGCCGATGTCGACGCCGCCAAACGAGAGCGAGATGGGCGCCACCGTCATGACGCCCGGAATGGTGGCGCTGCCCGTCAACGCCACCGTCCGGTTGCCGCCGGTGCTGTTGATTGAAAGCTGGCTATTGAAGGTTCCGACCGCGGCCGGCGAGAAGGCTGCCGTGGCGGTGATCGATTGGCCGGAAGCGATGGCCGCGCCGTTGGCCGGCAAGCCGGTGACGGAGAAGGGCGCGGCAGGCTGCTGCGAGTTGGTGATGGTCAAGGCCGCCGTGCCGGTGTTGGTGAGCTTGAGCGGCGCGGTGAGCGTCTGGCCGACGGCGGCGTTGCCGAAAGCGATCGAGGCGGAGATGCTCAACTCAGGTCCGTTGTCGAGGCCCAGGCCGCTCAGGTTTTCTTGCAGCAGTCCGGCAGAAGTGCTGATGCTGAGCGTGCCGTTGGCGCTGCCCGCGGTGCCTGGCGTGAAGGTGACCGGCACTGTGAGCTGATCTCCGGCCGCGAGCGTCACCGGCAGCGCGACCGCGCCCGTGGTGAAGGGCGCTCCCGAGCTGCTGATGGCGGTGACCGTCACCGGTCCCGAGGCCTGCAGCACCTCGTTCAATGCGCTCGACTGGCCCACGACCGTATTGGGAAAGGCCAGCGAAGTGCCGGTGATGATGGTGCTGGTGGGCGAGCCGAAGCCGAGCACGTGGCCGTCGCGCGTGCCCACGTAGACGCGGCCGTTGGCGATGCCGGGCGGATTGAACTTCACCGCCGTCCCGATGGGCGCGGAGAAGCGCAGCGTGGGCACGAGGCCGAACTGCGTCACCGGGCCTTGTGGCACCGCATCGTACGCGCGCAGCTCGGCGTTCACGCCCGAGCCGTCGCCCTGCCAGATCACCCAGAGCAAGGCAGAGCCGGAAGAGGTGCCGTTGCTGGTGATGATGGGCGGACTGGAGCCGAATCCGAACTGGCCCGGCGGCGCGCCTTGATGGCTGAAGGTGGGCGTTCCGTCGCCGGTGATGCCATATTGGTAATAGCCGAGCTCGCCGGTGTTGATGGTGAGGTAGAGCCAGCCGCCGTCGCCGGGCCACAGCGCCGGCCGCGACCAGGTGCCGCCGACAGGAGCAATGCGCGAGACGACCGCGTCCATTCCGCCCGCGCCGTTGCGGCAGCCGCCCAACAAGTCGCGATTCATCAGATAGAGCACGCCGCCCTTGCCCGCGGCCGCGGCGAGGTTTGGCGTCGCGCTGGTGCCGAAGAACTGCGACGGCAGGCCGGTGACTCCGCCGGAGCTCAAGTCGACATCCGCCATGTCCAACATGGGCGCGTCGAAGGGCGTGAAGAAGTCGGCCGCCTGCAGCGTACCGTCCGGCTGCACGTCGAGGCGAACCACGGACTGCCCCAGGTCCGCCGGAGGCTGGTTGCTGGGGATGGTCGTGGCCGGGCTGCCGCCGTTGATGGAGTTGCCGGTGGAGAAGAAGAGCGAGCCGTTGCGGTCGGACATGAGGCCGCCGCCGGCCATCCAGAGGCCGCCGCCTGCGGTGGCGGTGCCGCTGCGCGTGGTCCACATGGCCTTGATCTGCCCGGCCGTCGAAACGCCGACCACCCAGCCTTGATAAGGAGGGAAATCGCAGTGGCCGCCGAAGCCGGCATAGATCACGCCGTTCATCAACAAGAGCCCGGGCCGCTGCGCCTGCGTGCGCGGATTGAAGACCTGCCCCGATTGATTTTGAGCCGCACCTTGAATGGTCACTGGAAAGCCCGCGCGATCATTGCCGGTGGTGAGATCGATGGCGTGCATTTGAAACTGCGCCGGCCCGCTGGTGCCGCTGACGTAGCTCTTGGCGAAGAGATAGGCGGTGCCCGTGGTGTCGTCGATGACCGGCGTGCCGGTGATGCCGATCTCCGGAGTGAGATCGCCGCACGCGACCTCTGCCGGGTTGAACGACTGACCCAGGTTGCGCGACCAGTTCTGCGCCCCGGTGACCGCGTCGAACGAATAGATCCAATTGGCTTCGGTGGTGACGAAGAGCTTGCCGCTCCAGACCAACGGCTGCGAGTAGACCTGGCCGATGACGGGCGCTGCGAAGAGCTGCCCGAAGCTGCCGCCGCCGACGATCTGCGGCGTCAGCGAAGTCTGATCGGGGTACCAGCCGGTGCGCAGCGCGTCGGACGAAGCCGTGATCGGCGCCGCCTGCAGAGTGGCCGCGCAGAGCGCAGCCGCGAGAAATGATTCAACTCCTCTAATGATAGGTGCTCCGGGCGGGGAGTATCCCGTCCGGAGAGCGCTTTAAGCAAGCAATTCGCGTGTCGTCTATTTCTCCAGATCTACCGACTTTGGCTCCTGCATGGGGCAGCCGTTGAGCTCGCGGCGCATTCCGGACGAGCGGGCGTAGACCATCTGCCGCACGCGGTTGATCGAGCCCAACGGCCGATGCGCCGCCAGTCCGTGCCACACGTCGAACGCCAGCGCGTCGTCGACGATCTTGGCGCGCGCTTCCGTCCACGCCGGCTGCGGGCCAACCTCCAGCCGCGCCACCGTCCAGAAGGGGCTCGCTTTCTCGTCCCACTGCACCGCGGCGTTCTCCAGCGGCATCTTCGCGAGGTCGGTGCAGAGCTGCACGCGCAGCTCCCAAACTGCGCTCGAGCTGCTCAGGACTTCGCCGATCTCTTCGCGCAACGCATTGGGCCGGCCGTGCGGGTGGATGAGCTTGCCCTTGAGCGCCAGCAGGTTCTCCGAGACGGGCACCAGCGAGAGCTTGGCGATGTTGCGGCCGTAGAGGAACGGCGTCTGGCTGTAATAGGTCTCGTTGAGCGGATTGGTGTTGGGCTTGCCGCCCAGCGCTTGCACGGCGCCGCTGTGGCCGCCCAGGCCTTCGATGGCTCCCTCGAGCGCCTGCAGCAAGGCCGACGCGACTTTCTTCAGACCCTCGGCCTTGTCCACCGTCTTGCCCAGGAGCGCGAGCATGGGCGCAAAGTGCCTGGCGTCGGGCGCGCCAAAGACGGGACCGCTGGCGAAGAGGAAGTCTTGCGTATTGGCGGCAGGGCTGCCGGGCAGGCGCTCGCCCTCTACGTCGAACACCTTGAAGGCCATCCCTCGCGGCGAGGAGATGCTGTCGGGCAGCACATCGCCCGGGCCCGTCGAGATGCGCATGACGGTGCGATGCGCGCCGGGCCTGGCGAACATTCCTTGCGCCAGCACCGGCGGAAGACCGTCGAGCACCGTCAGCGTTCCCTGCAGCAGCGCGTGGCTCTTCGCGTGCAACGCGCGCACGGCGTGACCGTAGTCCTTGGTGGTGGTGTGAGAGATCTGCTCGATGGTGTGCGTCAGCTTCTCGCTCGTGCCGGTTTCGTCCGGCTCGGACTTCTCCATCGAGGTGTCGTAGACGACGGGGTTCAGATCGCGCAGGTCGCTCATAGGCCATGCAATCTGTGCATTGCCCGGGCGAACTGAAGTCACGAGCAGGCGTTCGCTCGCTCCGGTAGAGTGATGTTCATGCTCACTCTTCTCCTGGTGCTGGCGCTGCCGCTGCCTGAACCCCAAATCTCGGCGCTGGCGCAGGAGCTGAGCGGCGAGACCGCCAAGCGCAACCTGGAGGGCCTCGCGCGCCTGCACCGCCAGCGCGCCTCGCAGGGGTTTCATTCGGCCGCGGAGCTGGTGGCGGAGCGCGCCCGCGCCTATGGCCTGAGCGACGTGGCCATTCTCCAATTTCCCGCCGACGGCAAGGTCGTCTACGGCACGCAGCGCTCCCGGCCTGCCTGGGACGCGGAGGCAGGCGAGCTGTGGGAGCTGAAGGATTCGCCGGTCAAGCTGGCCAGCTACGAGGCGGAGCCGGTAGCGCTGGCAGAGGACAGCGAGAGCGCCGACGTAACCGCGCAGCTGGTGGACGTGGGGCAGGGAACCAAAGAGAGCGATTACAAAGACGTGAAGGGCAAGATCGTCCTCGCGGGCGCGCAGCCCGGAGCGGTGCAGGATCTGGCGATAGGAAAGTTTGGCGCGGTGGGCATTGTCAGCTACGCGCAAAATCAAAAGACCGCCTGGTGGGGCGAGGACGAGAACCTCATTCGCTGGGGACACCTGGAGACGTTCTCGCCCAACAAGACCTTTGCCTTCATGGTCTCCTTGAAGACCGCGCGCGCGCTGCGCGATAGGCTGGCGAAGGGCGAAGCGATTCGCCTGCACGCTGCGGTGAAGGCCGGGCAGCATCCGGGGAACTATGACGTCGTCACCGCGACCATTCCGGGAAGGATCGCGAACGAAGAGATCGCCTTCAGCTGCCACCTCGATCACCAGCGGCCCGGGGCCAACGACAACGCCAGCGGCTGCGTGACCATTCTCGAGGTGGCCCGGACGCTGCAGAAGTTGATCAAGGAGAAGAAGCTGCCGCAGCCGCTGCGCACGCTGCGCTTCATCTGGCCGCCCGAGGTGGAGGGCACGACCACGCTCTTGAACGCGAAGCCCGACTTCGTGCAACGAATCAAAGCCGTCATCCATATGGATATGGTGGGCGGCGGACCGGTGACCAAAGCTGTCTTTCACGTCACGCGCGGGCCCGCGAGCTTGCCCTCGTTCATTCACGACGTGGCCTGGCAGTTTGGCAACTTCGTCAATGAGCAGTCTTATAAGTATGCCGCTTCGGGCAGCGCGGAGTTTCCGCTGGCGGCGCCGGAAGGCGGCAAGGAGGCGCTGCTGGCGCAGGACAGCGTCTTCTCGATGGGCAGCGACCACGACGTCTATCAAGACTCGTCGTTTGCAATACCGGCCATCTACTTCAACGATTGGCCCGATCGGTACATCCACACCAACTTCGACACCGCGGCCAACATCGACCCGACGAAGCTGCTGCGCGCGGCCTTCATCGGCGCGGCCAGCGGATATGTTCTCGCCAACGCGGACAAGCCGCAGTGGGTGACTCCCGCGGCGGCCGGCAAGACCGCCTGCACCGGCGATGGCTGCCTCGTCTTCCGCCGCAAGCCCGCGCCGAAGGGTCCGCTGGCGGTCTTTGGTTACGATTACTTCAAGGACCACTTCAAAGGCGCGGAGCCCAAGCTGCTCGGCTACGAAGGAACCTTGCCCGGCGCGATTCAAGCCGGCCTGTACGGCTCGGGCGAAGAGTACGCCTACGAGATCTTGAACTTCGCCGACGGCAAGCGCAACGCGCAGCGCATCCGCGACGCGGTCTCGGCCGAATATGGCCCCGTCGGTTTGGATATCGTGGTCGAATACCTGCGTGCGCTGGAGAAGATCGGCGTGGTGGAGCAGCTCAAATGAGACCGTGGATCGTCACCCGGCACGAGCCGATCGAAGAGCTGGAAGAGAACCTCTGGGCAGTCAATGGCGAGGTGCCGGGCTTTCCCGTCGGCTCGGGAATGCTGCGCCGGATGTCCATCATCAAGCTGGGCGACGGCCGGCTGGTCTTCTACAACGCCATCCCGCTCGACGATGAGGCGCTGGAGAAAGTGCGCGCCTGGGGCAAGCCGTCCATCTTGATTGCGCCCATCTACTTTCACACCATGGACGTGCACGCCTTCCAGGAGAAGCTGGGGCTGCAGACGTTCATCACCAAGACCGGGCTCGAGCTCTTGAGGCCGTCGGTCTCCAACGTGCTGCCTTTGGAAGATCTGCCGAAGGATCCAACGCTGAGGTTTGAAATCCTGAACGGGACGAAGTTCGGTGAGCCGGTCTTCACCGTCCATAGCGGCCGGCGCGCGAGCCTGCTCTTCTGCGATGCCTTCCAGAACAATCGCCCCGGCTTCGCCATGGGCGGCCTCATGTTCCGCCTGATGGGCTTTACCTCGGAGAAGCAGGGCAAGACCCCGCCCTTTTATAAGTGGCGCGCGGCCAGCGACAAGAAGGCCATCCAGAAAGATCTCCTTCGCCTGGCGGACACAAAGGGCCTCGCCCGATTGGTTCCCAGCCACGGCCTCATCGTTTCGCAAGATCCCGCGGGTGTCCTACGGGCGACGGCCAACAACTATTTTTGAGCGGCGTGGCGCGCGGCGGCCTATCTTCCGGCCATGTCCAATGAACTGCTCTTCTCTCCGTTGAAGTTCGGCCGCATCGAGCTCAAGAATCGCGTGGTCATGTCTCCCATGACGCGCAGCCGCTCGATCGGCAGCATCCCGGGCGACATCGTCGCCAAGTATTACGGTCAGCGCGCCGAGGCCGGCCTGATCATCGCCGAAGGCACCTCGCCGTCACCCAATGGCCTTGGTTATCCGCGCATTCCTGGCCTCTTCAATGCCGAGCAGGTGGCGGGCTGGAAGAAGACCACCAGCGCCGTGCACGCGGCGGGCGGCCACATCTTCGTGCAGTTGATGCACACCGGCCGCGTCACCCACCCGTTGAATTTACCCGCCGGCGGCAAGGTGCTGGCTCCGTCGGCTTTGCCCGGCCCGGACAAGATGTGGGTCGACTCCAAGATGGCCCAGGAGCCCACTCCAGTGCCGGCGGTGATGACTGCGCAAGACATCGAAACCGCGATTGAAGAGTATGCAAAGTCTGCAGAGCTGGCCATCGAAGCGGGGTTTGACGGCGTGGAGCTGCACGGCGCCAACGGCTACCTCATCGAGCAGTTCCTCAATACGGCTTCCAACCAGCGCACCGACGAGTGGGGCGGCTCCATCGACAACCGCATCCGCTTCGCGGTGGAAGTCGCAAAGCGGGTGGCGAAGCGCATCGGCAGCGATCGGCTGGGTATCCGCCTCTCACCGTTTGGCGTCTTCGGTGGCATGGCCAGCGAGGTCACCACCGAAGATACGTTTGAAAAGCTGGTGAAAGCGCTCTCTGACTTGAAGCTGCTCTACGTGCACAC